>JABSOL010000291.1 GCA_013215985.1 Campylobacteraceae bacterium | reverse complement strand
CAAATTTATACTTGCTTCATTAAATAGTGCTATTATGCTTGATAATTTAAAAACAATAAAATAAATTACCTAAAAGAAACAAAAAATATAATTGATTCTTTATAATAAAAAATAAAAACAAGGATAAAAATATCATGACTGCTTATTCTATTTTAGATCTTTCTCCTATTGTTGAAGGCTCAAACGCTTCTACATCTTTACAAAACTCTCTTCTTTTAGCACAGCATGCAGAAGAAATTGGTTATACACGCTTTTGGCTTGCAGAACATCATAATATGCCAGGAATTGCTAGTTCAGCTACTTCTGTTGTAATTGGATATATTGCAGCAGGAACTAAACATATTAAAGTAGGTGCGGGTGGCATTATGTTGCCTAATCACTCTCCTTTAGTAATAGCAGAACATTTTGGAACATTAGAAACATTGTATCCTAATAGAATTGATTTGGGTTTAGGTAGGGCTCCTGGTGCAGATAGCATTACAGCAAGAGCATTGGGCCGTGACTTAAGTGCTAATGATAGATTTCCCAATGATATTGCTAAGTTGCAACAATATTTCCAAGACTATACACAAGGTCCTATTCGTGCAATTCCAGGAGAAGGAACAAATGTTCCGTTATGGATTCTTGGGTCTAGTCTTTATGGGGCAAAAGTAGCTGCAACATTAGGTTTACCTTTTGCATTTGCTTCTCATTTTGCTCCTGATCTACTAGGAGAAGCTGCTAAGATTTATCGCGAAAACTTTAAAGCTTCATCAACATTAAAAGAACCATATTTTATGTTTGCAATTAATGTTGTTGCTGCTGATACAAATGAAGAAGCAGAGTTTATTCGCTCATCACATCAGCAAGCTTTTGCAAATTTGATATCTGGTAGACCTTGTTTATTACCATATCCTGTTAATGATATTAATACAGTCTTAGACAGCATTACTCTTGAGCATATTAACCGTACATTAATATGCACAGCAAGTGGAAATTATAAAAAAGTGTATGATGAACTTAGTGATTTAATAGATACTTATAAACCCAATGAAATCATAATTAATAGTCCAATACATGACCATGAAACAAGGTTAAAATCGTACAGCATTGTAGCCGATATTATGAATGATATAAATAAGAAATAGTTTGTGTAGATATCTCTCAATATTTAAGCTAAAAGAATATCAGCTTGAATATTCATTATATCATCTAGATACGAGGCACCTTTATTTTCAATGTATATTATATATTGATAAGTCAATATAAAGTAATTTAAAAATACTTTATAATATTTAAGAGATTAAGTAGATTTTAAGGTGGAGACTAGCAGATGAACGCTGAACATTACTGAAGTCAAGCCTTATGCATCGTAAAATTTAACTAATATTTAATAGTACAAAAAAATTGAAAGAAAAAATATGATAAAAATTTCAAACTATGATATAAGACTTTTATGGTTAAATTCAAATGGTTTATTAAATAGAAACAATCAAAAACTTGATGTATTACAAATTATAAAAGATTTAGGTTTTGTACAAATAGACAGTAT
>JABSOL010000290.1 GCA_013215985.1 Campylobacteraceae bacterium | reverse complement strand
ATATTGATAGATAATTGCTCATATTGGTTACACGATTGTTCGTATTGGTTGTACAATGATACAAATTGGTTTTGCAAGTGTTCATGTTTGTTTCATAATAATGCATATTGATTTCGCAATTGCGAATATGAAATTCATAATTGTTTAAGGCAAAAATCAAATTAAGTCTTGAAAACATTAAAACTATTAAAATAACTTCAAATTTTCTCTCATATAATAAATAAGTAAAAATAGCTACTTTTAATAATATAAAACAAAAACAGGCAATTACACCATTTACACCTAAATATCGCTCTTTCATAATATCATGAACTGCATCACCTGAAGACTTAGCCATCCAAGCATTAACAACTTCACATATAGCTTCTAAATGTAATAAACCATATAAAACAATATATATTATTGAAGATATGAAAGCTGCGTAAATAGCTAGATAAAATCTCTCAAAAAACAGAAATGCCAGTATTGATAAAGAACCTAAAATAAGACCTATTAAAGGAAATGATAAAAGCATATATTTATATGTTTTATCATTTATATCTATATTCTTTTTAGAAGGTAAAATTGTAAAATATGATAAAGCTAACAAAAAACCATTTAAAATATTTTTCATTTAATTCTCTTTTCCTTAGGCCATAAAGTTTTTAATACCAGTAAATACAAACTGTGCAGAAATAGCTGCTAAAAATAAACCTGTGATTTTAGAAATAATTAATAAACCTTGTTTTCCAACTATTTTTTCTAAATGATTAGATAAATAAAGCATTACACCAATTAATAATACAGCTGATACTAAAGCAGAAGCTCCTATAACTAATTGAGTCATATCTTCATACTCAGCACCCATTACAAGTAAAATACCTATAGTCCCAGGGCCAATTGTAACAGGAATAGCTAAAGGTACAACTGCTAAGTCTAATATTTTAGAACCTTCAATTGTTTGCCCATCTTTTGAACCATGAATTAAATCAACTGCTGTTAAAAATAATAAAGCACCTGCTCCAATTCTAAATGCATCTAAAGTAACACCAAATACTTCAAATATGTTTTTTCCAAAAAACATTAAAACTAAAGACATAACAATAACTGCAAAAGTAACTTTTATAGCTAATAGTCTTTTTTCTTCAACTTTCGCATTTTTTGTAATAGTAATAAATACTGTTAATACAAAAAATGGCGCCATCATAAAATAGATTTTTAAAAATGATGATAAAAATAATTCCAATTTTAACTCCTAATTGTTTTTTATATTTTGAATTGTATCAAGTAATTCTTTTTCTTTTATATTATTAATACTCGCATAAGATAAAAAAGATGATATTTACGTTAAAGGGAGGACAGGCTCCAAACAGCTTCTGCGAGTACAGTGCGATCACTCTGTAGCAGAACGCGTGCAGTTTCCAATACAAGAAAGCCCCACTTGACCTCTAATACTAGCAATGGATAATCGATAATATGACGTTGGATCCAGGTTAGTCATCGAGATGTGCAGTAACCAGGAAGACATATTAGTAAAAATGATTTTGTAATTGATAATGGTACAGGATTTGCTGTAAGAGAGGACATCGAAGATGCGTTTCAAGCATTAGCAGGTTTTAATAGTGGCTAAAGTGAGCCTAGTACTAAATATACATATATGTTTTGGGCTGATACAGGAAG
>JABSOL010000289.1 GCA_013215985.1 Campylobacteraceae bacterium | reverse complement strand
ATGCAATGGTTTACCAGTGCACGCGCGATTGTGCGAACGTCATCTGTCATTGATTGGTGTAATATATTCCAACAGAATCTCACTCACTATAGCAGAACTATAATTAGCAGTGTGTATATAACTACCATTGTGTATATAACTAGCACTAAAAACCATGAAAGAAAACCTCGAATACTAAGTAAAGTAATCTTCGAAATCATTGTAGAAAACATAGATATCAAAAATAGAAAAATATTCTAAAATAAGTATTAAAACTTATTTTAGAAACAAGATCTTAAAACTGAAGCTTTAAGATTCTTGTTTAATATATTTTCTATTAATACAGTTGCATAAGAAGCTTTTGGAAGAGTAAATCTTAATTTACACTTTTTAGTTTCTTTATTATATTTAACTGATATATTTTTAGGATAAACTAAAGCTAGACGTCTTAATCCTTTTTCTTGAATATAAGTATCATCAAACTGTTCTTCAATCTTTCTTGCTTCACCTTTAGCTCTAAATACATCACGTCCTGATAATAAACCAGTAGGTGCAATTTTTTGGGCATCAAAATCTTTTTGAATGTTATCATTAATTTTAGATGGTGTAAATAGTTTTTTCTCAGAATGCTGCATTAACACATCACCGTCTAATAATTTAAACGTTTCATCAGACATTTCTATTCTTTTAGCTAACCATTTATTAAAGAAATCACTTTGATAAGCAGAAATTAACATTTTTTCTAATTTTCTATCTCTGATTTTTAAATCACCATAAATAATTTCATTAGCTTTTTTAAGATTTTGTTCAACATCTCTTCCAAATCTTTGATATCCGAAAAAGTTAGGCATACCCACTTTTCCAATTTCTTTAATTCTTTTTTCAATAAGTCCAACATCTTCAATTTTAACTTCATGTAAATTAATCTCAAAAGTATTACCTATTAAATCACCAATGTTTAGTTTTGTTGAATGTAAAAAAGTATCTTTAATTTCAATTTTTGAATGTTTAAATTTTTTAATATCTTTTGAATATTTTCTAGGAATAGAAATATATTGAGTTGTTGTTGCATTTTTATCTTTTAAACCTGCATAACCTATTTCGTTTTCATAAATTTGAAGGCCATCAGCTAATTTTTCAATTAAATCCCATGTACCTAATCTAATTTTTTTAATTTTTAGAATAATAAAGTTACCTTTATTAGTAAATTTTATTGGTTCTTCTGTAACAATAAAATCATCTACATTTTGGTAAAACTTAAAATCTAAGTTTTTATAATCTTGTAAGAATACTCTTTTCATTTTAATCTTTTTATATTAATTTTTCTAATTATAGCTAAAAAACTAATTTATATTAAAATAAGAGTTAAAAAGGAGATAAATAATTTAAATAAAAAAAAGACGCTGTGGCTTAGCGTCTATTTTTATACGGTTTAAAAAAAAAAGGAGAACAAGAAGTTTGAAGTCTTGCTTAAATTAATTATACAAAATAAAGATTAACAAATAAATAACCTTTAGTTAACACTAGATAAATAATATAAAATAGTATTTGATTATTTATGTTATCATATAAAAATGATTTGTATGAAAAAAATATGTGATGTTGTGCAAGGCTGATATAACCGTTTATGGTTGAAAATATAACGCTGAACCACATTACTTTACTTCTACGAATTCTGAGAAAAAGCTTC
>JABSOL010000288.1 GCA_013215985.1 Campylobacteraceae bacterium | reverse complement strand
ATCTACCTTAAATAGGCAAGAAATATATGCTAATTTTAAAAACTTAGATTTTCCAATAAAACTTTTTTATAGTAAAAATGATAGATTATTTAATTATGAATCAATAAATGATATTTTTTATACAAACTCTAAAATTACTATAGTTTCAAGAGAAGGAACTAGTAATAATATCTCTCTGGAGGTTTCAAAAGAACTCTCATTTGAGATAAAAGAGTGGATGCTCTAGGAGTTATTTTGATAAGTTCTAGCAAAAAGTAAAAAAACTATTCCAAGAAAAACAATAAAAGCTGTTAAATATAATGTTGTATTATAATTTCCATATTTTTCGAGTAAGTATATTGAATAAAGTGGAGCAAGAACTTGTCCTATTCCATAAGAAGAAGTCATAGCTCCCATTAATACAATAGGGTTGTTTTTGGCTAAACTCCCACCTAGATTCATATATAAAGCAACTAGAGCTATAAAAGTGCTACCATATAAAGATCCTGATAATAAATTTAAATAAATATTATTTGAAAATACAGGAATTAAAATACCAATAATTTGTAAAAACATTGCTAATATTATTATATTTATACTTCCATATTTATATGCAGCTCTTGTCCATAAAATAGATGAAGGAATACCAGCTAATCCAACTATTAACCATCCAACACTTCCATAACCTTTTAAACCTTCAAGTGAATTCATAATATCAGGTAAAAAAGTACCTTGTACTACAAACCCTACACCTGCTGTAAAATAAGATAAGATTAGTAAAACTACTAAAGGTGAAAATATAGATTTTGTGAGTTTATGTTTAATAGCTGTATTCTTTTGTACTTTATCAAAAGATAAAATGTAAATACAGTAAAAAGATAAGAAAAAAGCGAATAAAAACAGAATTAGCCAAGCTTGACTCCAGCTATGATTAATTAATACATACTGGCTTATGAGCTCAGATAAAACTATTGCAAAACCAATACCTGAAAAATGTATTCCCATAGCTTTTGTTTTATTCTTAAGGTTTAATTTAACCATTACAAGAGCACCTGCAATTAATAAAACAAAAGCAGAGCCTAAACCAGCTATAGTTCTTGAAATTAACCATACAAGTTCGTTTTTTGTAAAAAATAAAATAAATGTACATATTAAACAGATTATTATTCCAAGTCTAAATAATTTAACTTTAGTATTAATATCTTTTACAAATATAACTAAAATTGCACCAAATAAATAACCTGCAAAATTCACAGAAGCTAAAATACCAGCTTTGTTTATATTTAAATAATCTTCAAGCATAAAAGGTAATAAAGAAGTAAATGCAAATCTTGCTACTCCTACACCAATTATAATGCTAAGTATTCCAGCTAGTAATATTGATACATTATTATTTTTATCTAAAAGTTTTATATTCATAAAATTTATACCTTAATGATTAATAGAATAATTATGTTATTACTTTAATTGTTTAATAAAACTTAATAATTATGATTTTATTTTTCTATATTGTAATCTATATACTATTTTTTTAGTTTTATAGTTGTATAAAGATAAAATCATGTCACCTTCTAAAAAATCAACATATACTTTTCCATCAATAGATTTTTTAAGAATGCCTTTTTTATCAATTTTTGTAATTTTGAAATACATATCTGATTTACTAGTAGAAAATTTTATCAATTGATTTGCACTTGT
>JABSOL010000027.1 GCA_013215985.1 Campylobacteraceae bacterium | reverse complement strand
TTCACATTTAATTAAATTTAAAACAGCTTCTTTTTTTAAAATATTAAAAACTTCATAGGTATATATATTATTATCTTCTAAATTTCTAAATAAAATTAAATCTTTTAATTTATGTCTTCTTGCTTTAATTAAATATCTATATGATTCATCTTTAATAAGTAAAGAGTTGTCACCTGCATTTTCATTATGTAGGAATTGCATTAAATTGAACTTATTATTGAAGACATAAGAACTAAAACAATCATTTCAATTCTATATATTTTTTTAGCATATACAATAAATTCTTCTTGTAGTTTTATATCAGTACTTTTAATTATTCTCATTCTTTTAAATCTTTTAATTTCAATTACCATTAAAAATATTCCTGTTGGAATCATTAATAATACTTTAAATGCTAAATCGTGATAAAAGGCTGCAAGTATAATCCCTGTATAAATTATCATTGCATTTGCTATATGATAAATAGATGTCATTGCTTTTAGTTTTTTTGCCATACTTAGAAAATCTTTTGATGTAGCAACTGTATAATAATTAAATAACATAATGCCAAAAAATACAAATATCATAAAAATATGCATTTGTAAGGAAGAGTTCATAATATCCATATTATCTCACTTTTAAAATTTTTGGGTATTATAACATAATTAAAAGAGATAATTTTTCAAAAATTAAAACAAAAACAAGGCTTACAAATGGCTATATATTCTAACGATGTCATAAATATAATTTCTAATATTCTTCCAAAAAAAACATTTGAAATAATAAGTATTGAAGAAGCAAATGACAGAATTTGTATTGAAGATATTAAAGCTACATCAAATTTACCTAAATTTAATAATTCAACTATGGATGGTTATGCTCTTATTAATCTTAAAAAAAATGATATTTTAGATATTGAAGATATTATTTTTGCTGGTGACGATAATAAAAATTTAATTAAAGATAATTCTTGTGTTAAAATTATGACAGGGGCAAGAGTACCTCTTAATGCTCTAGCTGTCGTTCCAAAAGAAAATGTAGAATTAATGAATAATAATAAAATTAAATTAAGAAGTGATATTAAAAAAGATCATTTTATTAGATTTATTGGTGAAGATATAAAAAAAGATGATTTATTAATTGAAAAAAATACAAAACTAAACTTTTCTCATATTACACTTTTAGCAGCTCAAGGAAATACACATATAAAAGTTTATAAAAAAATTTCTCTAGTAGTATTTGGATCAGGAGAAGAGTTAAAACTACATTATCAACAAATTCAAGATCATCAGATATATAATTCAAATACTTTATCTTTAATATCAAGATGTAAAGAACTAGATTGTAATACTACATTTATAGGTCAGGCAAAAGATTCAAAAGAAAGTATTAAAGAATTAATTTTAAATTCATTAGATCATGATTTAATAATTACAACTGGTGGAGTTTCAGTTGGAGATGCAGATTTTACAAAAGAAGCTTTTCTTGAACTTAATATGGAAATATTATTTGATGGAATTATAATAAAACCTGGAAAACCAACAATTTTTGGTAAAATAGGAAATACATATATTCTAAATCTACCTGGTAACCCTTTAGCTTCTGCTTTAGTATTTGAAGTATTTGGAAAAGTTTTATTAAATGTTTTATCAGGAAAAAAAGATATATATTTAAATTATATTAATTCTATTTTAGAAGAAGATTTAATAAATAGAAAAGGTGCAGATACAATTATTCCTGGATTTTTTAATGGTGAAAGTTTCAAACCAGAAGAAAAAAGAGCACCTGGAATGGTTTGTACTTTGTCTAAATGTAATGCAATGATAATTTTAGATAAAAATGTACAAAAATTAGAAAAAAACACAAAAGTAAAAGTTCTTCCTATTGCCTGGGACTTTTACAGTAAAAACAAAAAGGATTATTTAACATATGAGTAAAAAAGCAATATGTATTTTAAGCGGGGGTATGGACTCTACTCTTGCTTCATATATAGCAAAGAATGAAGGTTATGAAATTATAGCAATTCATTTTAATTATGGTCAAAGAACAGAAAAACGAGAATTAAAAGCATTTAGAGATGTTTGTAATGATTTACAAGTAGAGAATAAATATGAAATTGATATTCCATTTTTTAAACAAATTGGAGCATCTGCTTTAACTGATGAAAACTTAGAAATACCAACATCTGGTATTGAAGATGGAGTTCCTATTACTTATGTTCCATTTAGAAATGGTATATTTTTATCAATTGCTTCTGCTATTGCAGAAAAAGAAAAAGCTGAATCTATGTTTATAGGAATTGTTCAAGAAGATGGTTCTGGTTATCCTGATTGTACAGATGAGTTTATATCAAAAATGTTAGCGGCAGTTAATCAAGGAACAAAAGAAAGTACTAAAATCGAAATTAAAACTCCTCTTGTGCATTTAATGAAATCTCAAATTGTACAAAAAGCCTTAGAGTTAAACGTTCCACTTAAACATACTTGGTCTTGTTATATAGAAGAGAATGAAGCTTGTGGTTTATGTGATAGCTGTAGATTAAGATTAAATGGATTTAATATTGCAAATACAAAAGATCCAATTCCATATAAGGTTTTATAATGAAATGGGATATTTCAAAAGAATTTGATTTTTGTTACGGTCATAGGGTCTGGTCACAAGAACTTTATGTAGAATTTGCATTAGATGATTGTTTAGTGTGTAGACACTTACACGGTCACCAAGGCAAAATTATAATTCATTTAGAATCAGAAGTTTTAAAATCAGGAATGGTAACAGACTTTAAACATTTAAATTGGTTTAAAAAGTTTTTAGATGATACTTTAGATCATAAATTTATTATTGATATTAATGATCCATTATTTGATACCCTACTTCCTCATTATGCTCAAAATAAAGACTTTATATCTTTTAAAGAAGGATATAAAAGAGTAAACTTTAATTTAATAAAAGATGAAAAAATACATATTCATGAAATGTATGAAAGTTATATAATAGTTGATTTTGTTCCTACAAGTGAGAATATCTCAGCTTGGTTATTAGGAATTGTACAAGAAAAAATGAAAAAACTAAATGTAAAAGTATCTTATTTAGAATTTTTAGAAACTCCAAAAAGTAAAAGCACTGTATATGCTTAGCATAAATGAAATTTTTGGTTTAACTATTCAAGGCGAAGGCAAAAGAGTAGGAAAACCATCAGTTTTTATTAGATTCTCAAAGTGTAATTTTACTTGTTCTGGATTTTCTATTAAATACACAAATGAAGAAGGAATAGAGAAATTAGGCTGTGATACTTTTTATGCTGTTGATAAAACATTTAAAAATCAATGGAGAGAATTATCAGGTCAAAACATTATAAATGAAGTAATGAATCTATGTGGCATGCAAAAACCTGATATTGTAATAACAGGTGGCGAACCTTTATTAAATTGGAAAAGTGAAGATTTTCAAAAAATCCTAAAATATTTCCATGAAAATAAGTTTAATATTACAATTGAAACAAATGCTTCAATAAATATTGACTTAAATGAAGAATATCAAAAAAATATACTATTTTCAATGAGTGTAAAATTAGCCAACTCAGGTGAAAAGTATTCAAAAAGAATAAAAATACCAGCAATAAAGAATATTATTGAAAACTCAAATGACTCATATTTAAAATTTGTAATTGAAAAAAACAATGCAACTGAGTCATTAAAAGAAATTAAAGAATTAATAAAAGAATTACCAAAATGTGAAGTTTACTTAATGCCTATGGGTGAAAACGTAAAAGAATTAGCTCACAATGAAGAGTGCGTAATAAACTTATGTATAAACAATTCTTTTATTTATTCTGATAGATTACATATTAGATTATGGAATGATAAAAGAGGAGTTTAAAAAGAAAAATAAGAATATTTATTTTTTTTAGCAAAAAAATAGTAAAATAGAAGAAATTAAAATTAATAAAAAAGGATTTAAATGAAGTTTACAGGTACAAATGTATTAGTAACAGGTGCAAGCAGAGGAATTGGAGCGGAAATCGCAAAAACTTTGGCATCATTTGGATTAAAAGTATGGATTAATTACAGATCAGGTTTAGAAGCTGCTGAAGCTGTTAAAACTGAAATTGAAGCTGCTGGTGGACAAGCTGCACTAGTAAAAGCGGATGTAACAAAAGAAGAAGAATTTGTAGCTGCTATTAAAACTATTGTTGATGCAGATGGTCAAATTTCTTATTTAGTTAATAATGCAGGAATTACAAAAGATAAATTAGCATTAAGAATGACTGTTGATGATTTTAATGATGTTTTATCTGCTAACCTTACTTCTACATTTATAGGTTGTAAAGCAGCTTTAAAATTTATGGGTAAAAAAAGATTTGGATCTATTGTAAATATTTCTTCAATTATTGGTGAAATGGGAAATGCTGGTCAAACTAATTATGCTGCTTCTAAAGGTGGTGTTAATGCTATGACTAAATCATTCGCAAAAGAAGCATCTGCTAGAAACTTAAGATATAACGCAGTTACTCCTGGATTTATTCAAACTGACATGACTCACGCCTTATCTGATGAAGTTAAAGCAAATTATGAAAAAAATATTCCCCTTGGTAGAATGGGTGATGCAAAAGAAGTTGCTGATGCAGTTGCTTTCCTTTTATCTGATCATTCTTCATATATTACAGGTGAAATTTTAAAAGTAAATGGTGGATTATACGTATAATTCGGACAATAAAAAGATTTAGGTGCAACTTTAAATCTTTTTTGATATAATAACGGAATAATATTATAAAAGGATATAGACATGGCATTATTAGAAGATGTAAAAGAAGTAGTAATTGAGCAATTAGATTGTGATGCAGCTGAAGTTAAAGAAGATTCAAAATTCATTGAAGATTTAGGTGCTGATTCATTAGACGTAGTTGAGTTAGTTATGGCTTTAGAAGAAAAATTTGATATCGAAATTCCAGATGAAGATGCTGAAGGTATCTTAACTGTAAATGATGCAATTAAATATATTGAGAAACACCAGTAGGTCTTTCTTATAATTTTTTGAATAAAAAGCTTGTTTAAGCTTTTTATTTGAAGTATTGAATTTTTAATTAAAAAATTGAATACTTTAAATAATATAAAACATATGGAGCTAAATATATGAAAAGAGTTGTTATAACTGGATTAGGAACTATTAATGCAATTGGGAATAATGTAGAAGATTCATTTAATGCCGCTGTTGAGGGTGTTTGTGGAATTGATAAAATTACTTTATTTGACGCAGATGCACTAACAGTTAGAATTGCTGGTGAAGTAAAAGATTTTGATCCTACTACTATAATGGATAAAAAAGATGTTAAAAAAGCTGATAGATTTATTCAACTAGGTTTACACGCTGCACAAGAAGCTATGAAAGATTCTGGATTAGCTAATGAAGATGGAAAAGTATCTGATGAAGATGCTCCAAGATTTGGTATGATTTCTGCTTCTGGTATTGGTGGTTTAGGAACAATTGAAAAAAATTCTGTTGTTTTAGCTACAAAAGGTCCACGAAGAGTATCTCCATTTTTCATTCCTTCATCTTTAGTAAATATGCTAGGTGGATTTGTATCAATTGCTCATAATTTAAAAGGTCCAAGTTTATCTCATGTAACAGCTTGTGCTGCTTCAACTCATGCTTTATCTGATGCTTGTAAAACAATTATGTTAAATGGTGCTGATAGAATTTTAGTTGTTGGTGCTGAAAGTGCTATTTGTGGAGCTGGTGTTGCTGGTTTTGGTGCTATGAAAGCATTATCAACTAGAAATGACGATCCTAAAACAGCTTCTCGTCCTTTTGATAAAGATAGAGATGGTTTTGTAATGGGTGAAGGTGCTGGAGCTCTTGTGCTTGAAACTTTAGAATCAGCTCTTGCAAGAGATGCAAAAATCTATGCAGAAGTTATTGGTTTTGGTGAAAGTGCTGATGCTAATCATATTACTTCTCCTGTTATGGATGGTCCGTTAAGAGCTATGAGAGCTGCATTTGATATGGCTGAACACTTAACAGGTGAAAGACCAAAAATTGATTATGTTAATGCTCATGGAACTTCTACTCCTGTTGGAGATGTTAATGAAAGTGCTGCATTAGTTGAAGTATTTGGTGGGGCTGATAATTGTCCTCCTGTATCTTCTACAAAAGGTCAAATTGGACATTGTTTAGGAGCTGCTGGAGCAATTGAAGCAATTTTTGCAATTAAAGCTATGGAAACAGGTATTATTCCTCCAACAATTAATCTAATAAATCAAGATGAAAATTGTACATTAAATTATGTACCAAATAAAGCTATTAAAGCTGACCTAAACATTGTTATGAGTAATAACTTTGGTTTTGGTGGAACTAATGGTTCTATCATCTTAAAAAAATTCAATAAATAACTAATTAAAGAAAAGAGGATTTTTCCTCTTTTTATTAAAGGAAACTCTTGGCAACTTATTTAGCATTCGAAGAAAAAATCAAAAAAATTGAAGAAGATATTATACTTGCAAGAACAAAAGCAGACGAACATGCTGCTGAAATTCTAGAACTAAAACTAGAAAAAGAAGTAAAAAAAACTTTCTCAAATTTAAGTGATTATCAAAAACTTCAATTAGCAAGACATGCTGATAGACCTTATGCTATGGATTATATTAAAGGTCTTATGAGAGACGCTTATGAAATTCATGGAAGTAGACATTATGATGATGATCAAGCTCTTGTATGTTTTTTAGGATACATAGGTGACGAAAAAGTATTAGTTATTGGTGAACAAAAAGGTAGAGGTACTAAAGATAAATTAAAAAGAAACTTTGGTATGCCCTCACCTGAAGGTTATAGAAAAGCTTTAAGAGCTGCCAAAATGGCTGAAAAGTTTGGCATTCCAATTTTAATGTTAGTTGATACTCCAGGTGCATATCCAGGATTAGGTGCTGAAGAGAGAAATCAAAGTGAAGCGATTGCTAGAAACTTATTTGAATTTTCAGATCTTAATACTATTACTATTTCTGTTGTAATTGGTGAAGGTGGTTCAGGTGGCGCTTTAGCTATTTCAATTGCTGATAAACTTGCAATGATGAGATACTCTGTTTATGCAGTAATTTCACCAGAAGGTTGTGCTGCAATTTTATGGAATGACCCTACACAAGTAGAATCTGCTGCGAATTCATTAAAAATTACTTCAGATGCGCTCTTAGCTCTTAATTTAATTGATGATGTTATTGATGAACCTTTAATTGGAGCTCATAGACAAAAAGATCAAGCTATTAAAGCTTTAGGTGATTATTTCTTAAATTCTTTAAATTCTTTAAGAAAACTAACACCAGAACAAAGATATAAAAAAAGATATGAAAAACTAATAAACCTTGGTGCATTTGAAGAATAATTCTTCAAATGTCCAAAACTTTATGAATAGAAAATAAACCCTAAATACTAATTAGAAACTAATTTACCTACATACTCACCAGCTAAAATATGAAAGTGTAAATGTTTAACTTCTTGACCACCATGTTCACCAATATTTGAAATAACTCTGTAACCTGAATCTTTAATTTCTAGTTTAGAAGCTAGTTTTTGGATAAAAGCAGTCATTTCACCCATAACTTTGGGAGGCATAACATCAAAAGATGAAATATGTTGTTTTGGAATAACTAATGCATGAATTTTTCTTGAAGGGTTAATGTCTTCAAATGCTAAAAAATCATCATCTTCTAATAATGTTTTATTCGGAATCTCACCATTTACTATTTTACAAAATATACACATAATAATCCTTGTTAATTAAAAAGCAATTATAACCAAACTCTAATAAATTCTTAAGTATAATTCTACAACTATAATAAATTACAAGGCCTAGCCTTAATATTGGAGATAATAATTGAAAGAGTGCTTAGAAAAAATAGAATCTGCATCATCTTTAGAAATTTTAGAAAATCTAAGAGTTGAAACATTAGGTAAAAAAGGTGTTTTAACATTAGAATTTGCAAAACTTAAAGACATTCCAAATGCTGAGAAAAAAGCTTTTGCTCAAAATTTAAATACACAAAAAACTAAAGTTAATGAAGCTATTGAAAAAAGAAAGATAATTTTAGAAAAAGAAGCTTTAAATAAAACTTTAGAGTCAGAAAAAATTGATGTAAGTAAATTTAATAATGATTTAACTTGTGGTGCAATTCATCCTGTGAATTTAACTATGGATAGAATAATTACATATTTCCAGAACTTAAACTTTTCTGTTGAAGAAGGTCCTTTAGTTGAAGATGATTTTCATAATTTTGAGAGTTTAAACTTACCAAAATATCATCCAGCAAGAGATATGCAAGATACATTCTATAATAAAGATTATACTCTATTAAGAACTCATACTTCTCCTGTTCAAATAAGAACTATGTTAAAACAAAAACCACCTATTAGAATGATAGCTCCGGGTACTGTTTTTAGAAGAGATTTTGATATTACACACACACCTATGTTCCATCAAATTGAAGGATTAGTTGTTGATTCAAGCGATAAAATTTCATTTGCAAACTTAAAACATGTACTAGAAGAATTTTTAGTAAATATGTTTGGAGATGTTGAAGTTAGGTTTAGACCATCTTTTTTTCCATTCACAGAACCATCAGCAGAAGTTGATATTTCTTGTGTATTCTGTAAAGCTGAAGGTTGTAGAGTTTGTTCACAAACTGGATGGTTAGAAGTATTAGGTTGTGGAATTGTTGATGAAAACGTATTTAAATCAGTAGGATACGAAAATATTTCTGGATATGCCTTTGGTTTAGGTGTTGAGAGATTTGCTATGCTTATTCATAATATTGGTGATTTAAGATCATTATTTGAAAGCGATTTAAGATTATTAGGACAATATAAATGATTATTACAAGAACATGGTTACAAGAATTTGTAGATATTTCACAAATAGTTAGTGATGATATTTGTAAAACATTAAACTCTATTGGTTTAGAAGTTGATTCTTTAGAGAAAAATAGAATCCCTGCTGGTGTTGTTGTTGGTTTAGTAACTGAAAAAGTTAAACATCCTGATGCTGATAAATTAAATATTTGTCAAGTTGATTTAGGTTCTACTACTGTTCAAATTGTTTGTGGTGCTAAAAATGTAGCTGAGGGTCAATATGTTCCAGTTGCAACTGTTGGTTGTGATTTAGGTAATAATTTTAAAATCAAAAAAGCAAAACTAAGAGGTGTAGATTCTCATGGTATGATTTGTTCTTCAACTGAACTAGGACTTCCAAAATTAAATGATGGAATTTTAGAACTTGATTCTTCTATTGGTGAATTAGTTTTAGGTAAAGAATTAAATGAATTTAAATTATTAAATGATGATATTATTGAAATTGAGTTAACTGCTAACAGAGGTGATTGTTTAAGTATTAATGGAGTTGCTAGAGAATTAGCTGCTTATTATAATTTAACAATGCCTGAATTTGAAAAAAACATTACTTATAATGATATTGGTATTGGTCAAGTTTTAGGAATTTCTTCTCATGGAGATTTACATTCTTCTTTTATTTTTGAAGCTATTGATTTAGAAGAATTTAAACTTCCTTTAATCTATAAAATTAGATTAAGTATTATCTCAAAATACGAAAATCATGATATTAAAGATGTATTAACTTATGCAATCCATACTAATGGTGTTGTTTTAAATACTTATGCAAAAGATTTATGTGACGTAAAAGATAATTTATGTGTATTAACTATCAAAAAAGGTGACAAGGGTTTTGATAATGTATATGGAAAAGAAGAATTATCAACTTTATGTATAGCACATAAAGATATTGTTCTTGATTCAAAATCTCAATATGTTTTAGAGTCATCTTATGCAAATCCTGAATATTTAGCAAAAAATGTTTTTGAGAAAAAAATGAAGACTGGTGATATTTATTATAAAACTTCTAGAGGAAGCGAACCAGATATTAGATATGGTATTGATTATTTTAATACTTTAATTTCTTCTTGTGGTGCAAAAATTTATAAAGGAAGTGAGTCTTTTACAGAAGATAAAGAAAAAATTTCTTTAGATATTAATACTAAAAAAGTTAATTCAATTATTGGTCAAGAAATTAAAAAATCTAAAATTGAAAATATTTTATTATCATTAGGTTTTGAAGTAAAAGAAAGTATTGATGATGTATTCTCAATTAAAGTTCCTTTATATAGACATGATATTAAAAACATTGCTGATATTACAGAAGAAATTGTAAGAATTATTGGTATTGATAATATTCAATCTAAACCTTTAGCAATTGATGAAAAAAACAGAATTAATGCAACTTCAATTAAATATATCAAAAAAAATAAGATTAGAGCAAAAGCTGTTGAAAATGGATTTTTTGAGACATTAACTTATGTATTTGCTAATAAAGAAATTTTATCAAAATATTCATTCCCATTAGTTGATGATAATTTAGATGTATTAAACCCAATTACAAATGAGCTTAATACTTATAGAACTTCACTTTTACCAAATTTAATTCAAGCTGTATCTTCAAATGCTAAATTTGGTTTTAAATCAATTGCATTTTTTGAAATAGGTACTATATTTAATGAGAAACGTGAAGAAAGTACTAAAATTTCTTTTGTATTCTCTGGTGAAAAAGAACAAGAAAAAATTTCAAATTCTGGAAAACCTTCAAATATAGGATTCTTTGAATTTGCTAAAAAAATATTAAATACTATTGGTCACTTTGATATTGAAGAAAACACTAATATTTATAATGATTTTATTCACCCTTTCCAAAATGGTAATATTATTATTGATGGAAAAGTTGTTGGATATATTTCAAAACTTCACCCAAGTGTTGCTTCTGATTTCTCAATTTCTGATACTTTTATTGCTGAAATTGATTTTGATGTAATTAAAAATGATTTAATTAAAGCAAGTAAATATTCTAAATTCCAAGCGTCTAAAAAAGATTTATCTTTAATAGTACATAAAGATGTAGAATATTCAAAAATTAAAAAAACTATTATTGCTTTAAAAAATGAAAATATTAAACAATTTAATTTAATTGATATTTATACTGATGATAAATTAGGTGAGTATGAATCTTTAACAATTAGATTTGTTTTACAAAACGATGCTAAAACTATGGAAGAAGAAGATATTACTTCTACTATGGACGCATTAGTTAAAATTTTAAACGAAGAATTAAGTATAACACTAAGGTAAATTATGAAGAATTTCAATATAGAACCGTTAAATAAAACTTTTTCTTGTGAAATAGATTCAATTGCAAGTGATAAATCAATATCACATAGATGTGCAATGTTTTCTATTTTCTCAAAAGATACTTCAATCATAAGAAATTTTCTTATGGCTGAAGACACTCTAAACTCTTTAAATATAATTAAAGCTTTAGGTGCAGATGTTAAAATTGATGGTTCATATATTGAAATTACTCCTAATGATATTAAAGAGCCATCTCATGTTTTAGATTGTGGAAACGCAGGAACAGGAATGAGACTATTTTGTGGACTATTGTCTTCACTAGATGGTTCTTTTATTTTATCAGGGGATAAATACCTAAATGATAGACCAATGAATAGAGTTGTTAAACCTCTAAGAAGTATTGGAGCTATTATTGATGGACGAGAAAACGGTAATAAAGCACCTTTATACATAAGAGGTAAATCGCTTAAGTCATTTGAATATACTTCTCCTATTGCTTCTGCACAAGTAAAATCTACAATGATTTTAGCAGCTCTAAGAGCTGATGGAATATGTAAATATAAAGAAAATGAATTAACAAGAGATCATACTGAAAGAATGTTAAAAGGTATGGGTGCCAAAATTTTTACTGACAAAAAAGGTTTTATTAATATTGAACCATTGACAGGAAAATTAAAAGCTTTAGATATTACAGTTCCTACTGATCCTTCATCTGCTTTCTTTTTTGCAATTGCTGCAGCTATTACACCAGGTGCCACAATAATTCTTAAAAATCTTACTTTAAATCCTACACGAATAGAAGCATATAAAGTATTAGAAAAAATGGGTGCAAAAATACAATATATTCAAAAAGAAAATATATATGAACCTATTGGAGATATTATTGTCTCACATAGTGAATTAAAAGCAATTCATATAAAAGATAACATATCTTGGTTAATTGATGAATTACCTGCTTTAAGCATAGCTATGAGTTTAGCAGAGGGTATATCTAAAGTTTCTAATGCTGAAGAATTAAGAGTTAAAGAAAGTGATAGAATTGAATCTGTATTAACTAATTTAGAGCTTTGTGGAGTTTCTTTCAAAGAATTTGAAGATGGATATGAGATTACAGGTGGAGAATTAAAAAAAGCTAAAATAAACTCAAAAGGTGATCATAGAATTGCCATGAGTTTTGCAATAGCAGGATTAAATTGTGGAATGGAAATTGAAGATATAGATTGTATTCAAACATCATTCCCTAATTTTTTTGAAATTATAAATAAATTAAGGCATTAATAAATGAAAGTAACACTAGCATCATCGTATGGTTTTTGTTTTGGAGTTAAAAGAGCAATTGAAATCGCAGAAAAAAATAAAAATGCTGCAACGATGGGTCCTCTAATTCATAATCAAAGTGAAATAAACAGATTAAAAGATAATTTTAATGTAGGTTTATATACAAGTATGGATGAAGTTCAAGAAGATAAAACTATAATAATTAGAACTCATGGTATTCCTAAAAATGATTTAAAAGAATTAAGAGCAAAAAATACTAAAGTAATAAATGCAACTTGTCCTTTTGTAACTACTCCTCAACAAATTGTTAAAAAAATGTCAAAAGAAGGATATTCTATTTTAATTTTTGGTGATTCTGATCATCCTGAAGTTAAAGGTGTTCAATCTTATGGTGAAGATCAAGATGATGTTCATATTGTATTAGAAACTGAAGATTTAAAAAATATTAGATTTAAAAAAGATAGAATTGCAACAATTGCACAAACTACAAAAAAGAAAGAAAAATATTTAGAAATCATAAATTTTTTAATTCCTAAATACAAAGAAGTTAGAGTATTTAATACTATTTGTGATGCAACTTTTGAAAATCAAGATGCTGCAAAAGAATTATCAGATAAAGTTGATGTTATGATTGTAATTGGTGGAAAAAATTCTTCTAATACAAAACAACTTCATTCAATTTGCATAGAGAATTGTCCTGATTCTTATTTAATTGAAACATATGAAGATTTAGATTTATCTTGGTTTAATGGAAAAAAATCTTGTGGAATAACAGCAGGTGCTTCAACACCAGATTGGATTATTCAAGCAGTGGTAAAAGAAGTAGAAAAAATATAAGGCAAAACTTAAGACATATTTAGGTATAATCTCGCATTTAATAAACACGGTAAATACGAAGGAATAATATGGGTATTGATGATATTGATTTAGGCGAAGAATTTGATTTTGAGCAAATGCTTAATGAGTCTTATGAAAAAACAGAGAACAACTCTGTAGTAACAGGTATAATTGTAGAAATTGAAGGTGACAGAGTATTAGTTGACGTTGGTCAAAAAATAGAAGGTCAAATTAATGTTTCTGAAATTACAGTTAATGGTGAATTAAAGTTTAACAAGGGTGATGAAATTCCTGTTATGCTTTTAGGTGTAAGAGGCGAAAGACCTTCAATTTCTTACAGAAAAGTACTTCAAAAAGAAAAATTTGATGCATTCATGGCTGAACACGGTGAAGATGTTGAAGATACTATAATTGAAGGTAAAATTATTTCTGTTAAAAACAGAGGTGGATTTGTACTTGAAGATGAAAATGGATGTGAATATTTCATGCCTATGGCTCAATCTTACTTAAAAGCAATTGGTGCTGTTGGTAAAAAAATTAAAGCGAAAGTTTTAAAAGTAAATGCTGCACAAAGTTCAATTATTGTTTCTAGAAAAAAATTAATTGAAGATAGCAAAGCTGAAAAAGATTCTAAAGTTGCGGTTATTATCGAAGCTGGAGAACCAGTTAACGGTGTAATCAAGAAAATTACTTCTTATGGTATGTTCATTGATTTAGATGGTATTGATGGTTTAGTAAACTACAATGAAATCTCTTACAAAGGTCCAGTTAACCCAGCTAACTATTATGATGAAGGTGATGAAGTTACTGTTGCTATTTTATCTTACGATAAAACTAAACAACATTTATCATTATCAATCAAAGCTGCTTTACCAAATCCTTGGGAAGAAATCAGAAACGAATTAGAAGTTGGTGATACAATTACTGTTACTGTTTCTAACTTTGAATCTTATGGTGCATTTGTAGATTTAGGTAATGACATTGAAGGTTTATTACATATTTCTGAAATCACTTGGAACAAAAACTTAAAAAATCCAAAAGATTTATTAACTTTAGGTGAAGAAGTTAATGTTGAAGTTATTGAACTTGATATTGATAAAAAGAGATTAAGAGTTTCTTTAAAAACTTTACAAGAAAAACCTTTTGCTAAATTTACAAAAGAAAATAAAGTTGGAGAAATTGTAATTGGTAAAATTGCTACTTTAACTGAATTCGGTGCTTTCGTAACAATTGGTGAAGTTGATGGTTTATTACATAATGAAGAAGCTTCATGGGAATCAAACGCTAAATGTAAATTAATTTACAAAAAAGGTGATGAAGTAGAAGTTAAAATTATTAAAATTGATAGAGAAAAAGAAAATATTTCATTATCAGTTAAAGAAATTTCTGAATCTCCTGCTCAAGCTTTCCAAGCTGCACATAAAATGGGTGATATTATTAAAGGAACAATCAAAGATCTTAAAGATTTCGGATTATTCATTAAATTAGAAAACAACCTTGATGGTTTAGTTAGAACTGAAGATTTCGGACCTTTAGCTGAAGATCCTGAAGCATTAGAAATTGGTAAAGAAATTGAAGCAGTAATTGTGAATATTGATACTAGAAAAAACAGAGTTAGATTATCTGTTAAAAGATTAGAACAACAACAACAAAGAGAATTATTAAAAGAAGTAAATGATACTTCATCTATGACTTTAGGTGATTTATTAAAAGACCAAATTAAATAAGGATTTCATAGAATGAGTAAACACACGATTGTAGTTTGTGACCACATACACGAAGACGGTTTAGAGATTTTAAAGAGTACTGAAGATATTAATTATGTTTATGCAGCAGATATAGATAAAACTGCATTATTAGATGTTATTAAAGATGCAGATGTTGCAATTACACGTTCCTCAACTGATGTTGATGAAAAGTTTTTAAATGCAGCAGTAAATTTAAAAGCGATAATTAGAGCTGGTGTTGGTTACGATAACGTGGATATGGATGGTTGTAGCAAAAGAGGTATTATTGCTATGAATGTTCCTACTGCAAATACAATCGCTGCTGTTGAACTTACTATGACTCACATTCTTTCTTGTGCAAGAAAGATGCCATACGCTCATGCTCAGTTAAAAGATCAAAGAATCTGGAAACGAGAAGATTGGTATGGTACTGAATTGTATGGAAAAAAGATTGGTGTTATCGGTTTCGGTAATATCGGTCATAGAGTTGCATTAAGAGCTAAATCTTTTGAAATGGACGTAGTAACATACGATCCTTATATTCCTTCAACAAAAGCAACTGATTTAGGTATTACTTATGCAAACTCTTTTGATGAAATTTTAGCTTGTGATATTATTACAATTCATACGCCTAAAAATTCTGAAACTTTAAACATGATTGGTGAAAACGAAATATCTAAAATGAAAGATGGAGTAGTTTTAATCAATTGTGCAAGAGGTGGATTATATAATGAAGAAGCTTTATTTAATAATTTAAAATCTGGTAAAATTGCTATGGCAGGTATTGATGTATTTACAAAAGAACCAGCTACAAACAACCCATTATTAGATTTATCTAATATTATTGTAACTGCTCACTTAGGTGCAAATACAAAAGAATCACAAAAAAAGATAGCTATTCAAGCTGCACAAAATGCAATTGAATCGGCACGTGGTATTGCATATCCAAATGCTCTAAACTTACCTATTGATGAAAGTAAAATTCCATCATTTGTGAAACCATATATTGAGTTAACTCAAAAAATGTCTTTTTTATTAGCTCAAAGTGATAAATCTGCAATTAGATCAATTTCTGTATGTGCTCAAGGTGATATAAAAGAATATTTAGATTCGTTAAGTACATTTGCAACAGTTGGTGCTTTATCAGTGGCTGCTGAAGATGATTTAAATTATGTAAATGCTTCTTATAAAGCTAGTGAAAAAAATATTAAAATTGAAACATCTGAGATTTCAACTAACTCTGGATATTCAAATAAAGTTATTATTAAAATAACTACTGAAAAAGGTATAAATACTATTTCAGGAACTGTATTTGATGAAAATGTTCAAAGAATAGTTGAATTTAATGGTTTCTCATTTGATATTGAACCTAAGGGTAAAATGATTCTTATGAGAAACTCTGATGTTCCAGGTGTAATTGGAGAAGTTGGTAAGATTTTAGGTTCTAATAACATAAATATTGCTGACTTTAGACTTGCTCGTGGAAAAGATTGTGCTTTAGCTGTAATCTTAGTTGATTCAAAAATAGATAATAAATTATTAAATACATTAGAAAACATAGAAGCTGCAATTGCAGTTTCATATGTAGAAATTTAAGGAGAACAGATGTCAATTTCAATGAGTGAATTAAAAAAAGGTATGAAAATCGAACACGATGGTATACCTTATAAAATTACAGAATATCAACATGTTAAGCCAGGTAAAGGTGCAGCATTTGTAAGATGTAAAATTAAATCATTTCTAAATGGAAAAGTAATTGAGAGAACTTTCCATGCTGGTGATAAATGTGAAAAACCAGATTTAGAACAAAAAGTTATGCAATATTTATATGATGATGGTGAAATGTTACAATTCATGGATACTAAAACATATGATCAAATTGGTTTAACTTATACTCAAGTTGGTGAAACTGAAAAATGGATTATTGATGGTATGAATGTAGATATGTTATTTTATAACGGAACTGCTATTACTGTTGAAGCTCCGGCTACTGTTGAGTTAGTTATTACTGAGACTCCACCTAACTTTAAAGGTGATTCTCAAGGTGGTAAAAAACCAGCAACTTTAGAATCAGGTGCAGTTGTACAAATTCCTTTCCATTTACTTGAAGGTGATATTATCAAAGTTGATACTAAAACTGGTGATTATATAGAAAAAGTAAAAAAATAGTTTTTACTTAAATTATAAAAAGGGGAAAAAGTTAATTCTTTTTCCCCTTTTTTTATGCTTATTTTCAAATCTTTTTAAATTCCGTCCATTCAAAATATACTTCAATCTACTTATTAAAATATATTCTCTCTTTAAATAACTCTACTTATTATTATATTTTACAATTACAATATATACTAATTTTAGCTATATTAATTATATAAATAATTCATAATATTATTTTAATGTAATAAAAGATATAATTTATAAAATTATTTAAGGATTAACATGAACAATACAAAAATAAGAAATATTATTTTTTTTACAATTATTACACTATTATTTGCAGCTTGTGGTGCTTCAGAGAATTCAAGCTCAACAACTGTAATTTCAGGCTCTTCTGGTTCTTCTAGTTCAACATCAATTGACATAGAAGTAATGAGCGTAGAAGCTTTAAACACATCAGGTGCAGTAATAACAAACAGCGCCAGAATAGAAGGTAAAGATGAACTTAAATTAAAAGTAATTCTTAAAAATGTTGGAAGTAAAACTATAAATTCAGATAGTGCAGAATATAAATATTCAATTAATATTATTAATCATAATAATAGTGTTAGTTATACTACAAAGAATATTACGATTAGTGACTTAGATTCTCTAGAACCAAATCAAACAATAGAAGTCGAAATTTCAACAAATCATTTATTACAAAACACAGATAAAAGTTATGAATTTATTTTTAATTCAAATAATCTAAATCAAAATACTCTTGATGAAAAAGATTATACAAACAATAAAAAAAGTATTGATAACATCATATTTGAAGATATAGAGTTTGAAGTTTACAATAACTTCAGCGGAATTGAAAATGGAACAGGAGTATTTCAAGATACACAAACTTATAATTCAAACAATAAATATGGTCATAGAATTGCTGTTAAAAATACTTCTTCATTTAAATTTTATGGTTATTTAACACTATCAGTTGAAAATAGTCCCTACTTACATGAAGGAACAGGAACATATAGTATAACTCAATCAGATGTTTTTGAAATTAAAGGATTGGGTATTGATGGAGTTTTTGAATATCCAATTACAAGACCAAATATCGTAGCAGGTACTTATCCTACCTCATTTAAAGTAGATTGGAATGATAGTGATAATACAAATAACAAACTAAATATAGATTTAATAGTTAAAAAGTAAAGATAGAAGAGGAAAATTTAAATTCCTCTTAATTATCTAAGGACTTTAATATGGGTACTTTAAAAAATAAAAAAATCATTTCGAAACTCTATTAACTAATGAATAATCTATTTCTTTAATTAATTAGGAGAAGATAAAACATCTAATATTTTGTAAATAGAACTAAAAGTATAGGATATTTTATTACAATTGAAAAACAATGGTTTCAAATTAATGTAGGTTATTTTTATCAAGTAAATATTAATAATGATTTTTCTGGTGGATATAAAAGGCATTATAAAAAAGTTGGATAAAGTTTTTTAAAAGAATCTTCTTCATTAAAAATCTTAAATACACTAAAAGAATCTTTTAATATACATGATAAAGATCCTGTTTTAATACAAATACAAAATAGTAAAATTCTATCTACAAGTAACTCTTGTTTAACTGAGTAAGAAATACATACAGATGGACATAATAAAGCAATGATACTATGTCTAAAAATATAAAATATAAAATATAAAAGATTATCACAACTCATTATACGAGGACTTAAAAGGGAAATATCCTGTACTAAAACCTATAATCTTAGAAGTTGGAAATGCTATTTTTTGGATAGACAATAAAGTTTATCATCTAATAGCTCAAGGAGAAGTAATTGATAAAAATAAAGAAAGAAATAGAACAGTTCTTTTAGCACACTATCCAACTGTTTTTACATTAACTGGTAAAATAAACTCTGATAATAATTTAGATACACTTTTAGTAGATAAAGATTTAAAAATAAAAATTTTAATAATAAGAAGTACATTTGATATATCATGCATTCTTATTATCTCTTTTATTTTTAGTAATAAATAAGATATAATTGTCTTAAAAAATAGGAAATAAATGACAAATTTTTTATTATCACAAATATTTATTGGAATTGCAATTTGTTTTGACATGATGTCTTTTCAATTTAAAGATAGAAAAAAGATTATAATTTGTTTTTTTTGTGCTTCTGTATTAATAGCAATTCATTTTTTATTATTAGAACAATATACGGCTGCATCTTTGGTATTTATTTCTGCACTTAGATTTATTACAAGTATTTTTACAACATCTAAAAAGTTTATGTCAATATTTTTAATAGCTTGTTCCGCAGTGACTTATTTTACATATTCAGGACTTCTAAGTCTTCTTAGTTATTTAGGAGCTTCAATTAATACTGTTGCTTCTTTTTGCAAAGAAGATAAACACTTGCGTATTATTATGTTTATAGGAACATCATTTTGGTTAGTAAATAATTACTTTGCAAATAGTCCTGCTGCTGTATTTATGGAAGTCTTATTTTTAGGAAGCAATTTAATAGGTTATTATAGACATTATATAAAACCAAAAAAAGTTACTTTAAATAATAACTATAAAGATAATGAAGAAGTAGTAAATCACTAAATTTTTCAGCCCTAAATTTTACAATAGTGTATTCAATAAATTAAGCGTATTAATCCCAGAATTTTGTATTATTTATTAGAAATTCTGGAGATACAATAGCAAGTTATTTAAAGTTAAGTGATCTTATACAGCAGCTATAACTGAAATTTCAACCAATAAAGCTTCTCTTGCCATTTTAGCTTCAACACAAGCACGTGAGGGAGTATTACCTTCTATAACCCATTCATCCCAAACACTGTTCATTAAAGCAAAATTTTTCATATCACTTATATATATTGTTGCAGATAAAATTTGTCCTTTATTGCTTCCTACTTCTTCTAAAAGTTTATCAACTTTAGCTAACATCAATGTAGTTTGTTCAATAATATCAGCCCCATCAGATGTTTGTCCACATAAATATACAGTATTATTATGAATTACAGCCCTACTCATTCTTGGTTTTATTTCATGTCTAGTTATTTTCATTTTATATCCTAATGTTTCTATATTGTATCAATAATTTTCTTCTATAATTCAATTTTTAATAATAAGTGAATAAACTTTTATTCAATAGAAATTTATCATAAACAATGGAACAAAAAGATAAATAATTAGTTTCATAAGTCCGGATAGTACCGCTTCTTAAAGAAGAGGATTACTATGAATTCTTATATTTTAAGTTTTTTTAAGGTGGAGAATGTCACCAGATCTCCTATAATCTAACAATGAGTGACTTAATAATATATGATTTTATTATAATAAAAACTAAAAATACAATTATACAATATAAACTAAACATTATATCTGGCATCGCATATATAAAAAAACTAGAGACAATAATAAATTGTAAAAAAAGAATGACAGACATATTATTCTTTATCTTTCTAATAAAAAACAATATATTCAGCAACCACAAAAATATAATTATATAAATAACAATTATCAGTAAATAAGGAAATAATGGTACTACAAAGGAAAATAATAAGTCTTGTAGGCTATGAATATTCTCTTTATATATATATATATTACATATTAATGAAGACAAAAAGGATAGTGACAACACAAGAAAAAAATCTATTAATGATATTTTAATATAATATAACATTATTCATCCACCTCTAAATCTTTTTTCACTTCTTTAATTAATTTTTTTACTATATCAATTTTTCCAATTAAATCAATTATAAGTTTAGACTCATTAGCCATACATTCAACTAATCCTCCTGAAAAACCAGCAACTCTACATAAGATCCGGGGATCTTCGGATCTTTAATATCGAATGCTTTTTCTTAACTTAACACCATTGCAACTGTCCCCGGATCTTTCAAGATTAACTGTACTGTTGAATCTTTAAATTCTTTACTATCTTTCATATTAACCTCACTCAATTTATTTTATCTCAGAATTTATAAATTTCTCTAATATTATTATACGAGGTTACCCTCGATATATCAACAACAAACTCTTTGAAATATAATACTATATATCTCTAATATTATTAAACGAGGTTACCCTTCCACTTCACGTCAGGAATTTCGTTAGAATATATCCTTTTAATAAAATAAAGACAATTAAGTTCGCAATAAATTGAAAATATGATGCAAAGCCATCAACTGGACTCAAGACAATAAATAGTATTATAGTTAGAATAACTAATGATTGGAAAAATAGTATTAAAAAAATATTACTTTTTATTTTTTTTATAAAAAACAATCCATTTAAGAATGAAAAAATAACAAGAGTTGCAAAAGAGAAAAACAAGAGAGGTAGATATGTTATATATAAGAATGAAGATAAACTATCAACTATGTTCTGAGAATCTACAAAAAAACTACGTAATGTAGCTCCTATCGAAATTGTTAAATATCCCAATAATAAATCTATTACACTTAGCTTTAAGTAACGTAACATTATTCACTCTTCTTTTTGGGAGATGTATTCTCATAAATCTTATTCCATGTATCTAATGCTATGGGTTTAGAATCTTTAATGTTATTATTTTTAACGTGAGTTACATTATTTTCCTCATCATAAATTAATGTTAAATCAAAATTACTTATTGGTTTTTCATAATAATTTGATAATGCTACTGGTACATCATATCCTCCACTATTAGGATTGACATTTGCATCAATTTGGCCTATCCCTAAAAATACTTTTGTATTACTTCCGTCAGGAATAATAAATGCTTCAGTAGATGGAAAATTATCTCCAGTTAATTCTCCTTTTATACTCAAACTACCATCAGGATTATCCATGAAGTTTATTTTTCCTGCTACATCTATACTTGGTGTTGCAAAACTTGGCGCATTAAAAGGAGCAATTGGATTAGTCCATTCATATTCAAAAGCTAAATTTCCTTTTTTGTCATATGAGCTTTCTTTTGTCGGAATCCCTTGTCCTCTATCATATATTTCTCCATTTCTGTCATACAATATTGTTTCACTACTTTTTACACTATCTTTTATTGTATGCTTTTCAGTATCTAAATCAGCAGAGTATGCAACTCTTGATGTATCTTCGATTTTTGTTGAATAAACCCTATCATCTCCATGATATTTCTTTCCAAATAACACATTTGCAAAGGTAGCAGAGGGAACAAAAGAACGTACAGTTAAAGTTACTTTTCGGTCATCTATATTTCCATCACCCTTCTTATCCATACTAATATCATTATTCAAATCATTAGTATTTGATGATAAAACTTCTTTATCAATTTGTGTTCTATGTATATCATTATTCGTATTATTAGAATTCAAATCTATATTTGCATATATACTCGCTGAAAACTTCATACCATCTGCTGAATATGAACTCATTGTATCTGAATAATCTTCTGCTAAATCGCCTTCTCTTAGTCTCGTTTGTCCTTGTCTCATTCTTGCATGAGAACCTTCATGATCTACTGTTGTTACAGTTTTTAATATTCCTTGATTATTTGCATCATCAATATATACATTTGATGATGCATTATCTTTTGTAGTATATGTAGCTCCATAATTACTTATAGCTACAAATTTTGCTTCTTTTATACTTATTACATATACAGTAGAATATTCTTGTGCATACATATTTAAAGCTTCATCTCTTTGATCTTGTGTATATTTACTTTTATCTTTATCATCTAAGATTTTAACATATTTTCCATTATATTTTAAAGATATTGCTTTTTTTACATCAAGTTGTTTTTGAACATCTTCTATATGATTAGATGTATCACTTATTATAAATTCATCTTTATTCACAACATCAGATACAGCTTGTCCAAGTCTTTTTACTCTTTCCAGTTCTTCTTTAATCTGATTTCTACCATCTTCAGTCAACATTCTTACATCAACACTTAGATCTACACCTTTAATTTGATTAACTTTATAAAGCTCTTTATTTATGCTATTTACATCTCTATTTAATCTTTCATCTATTTGTTTATTTTTACCTGTAAG
>JABSOL010000287.1 GCA_013215985.1 Campylobacteraceae bacterium | reverse complement strand
TGAAAAACTTGTAAGATTTTTTATAAAAGTTTTAGAAAAAGAAATGAAAAAATATAATATATTTAAAAAAATATATTCAATAGGTAATGGAAAATTTGCTATTCTTTCAAATTTTTTTGATTTTGAAAAAAGTAAATTTACACTTGAAGAATATTTTAATACTTTTGTAAAAAATATAAATAAAGAAATATTAGAAATAGATGGTACCTCTTACGATTTAAATATATTATTATCATATTCATTTGGTAAATATAAATTATTCGAAGATACTTTCCATGGGCTTGAAGAAGCAATTGCGGATAATAAAACAGTACATAACTCTAATGATGCATCTTTAAGGGATGAAAGAAAAGAATTAGATAATAAAATTACTCAAATGGTACAAATTGCCTTAGATAATTATAAAATAATTCCTTATTTTCAAGCAATAGTTAATAATAAAACTAAAAAGATTGAAAAATATGAATCATTAGTTAGGTTAATTGATGAAAATAATAAAGTAGTATCTCCCTTTTATTTTTTAAATGTTTCTAAAAAGAGTGGGTATTACTCTAAAATAACTCATAGAGTACTTGAGAACTCATTTAAAATTGCAAGTCAGATAAAGACAACTATTTCAATTAACTTGTCTGTATTAGATATAGAGAAAGAAGCAACAAGAAAATTAATTTATTCTTTATTAATTAAATATTCTGAATACACTTCAAATATTATATTTGAATTATTAGAAGACGAAGCTGCAAAAGATGATAAATTAATTAAAAACTTTATTAAAAAAGTTAAAAGAACTGGAATCAAAATTGCTTTAGATGATTTTGGAAGCGGTTATTCATCGTTTGAGAGAGTATTATTATATGAACCAGATATTATTAAAATAGATGGGTCTTTAGTTAAAAATATAGAAAGTAGTGAATCTTCAAGACATTTAGTAGAAACTATAGTTATTTTTGCTAAAAAACAAAATATTGTTACTATTGCTGAATATGTAGAAAATGAAAATATATTTAATATCTTAAGAGATATTGGAGTTGATTATTCTCAAGGATACTATTTTGGCAAACCAGAAGATTTATTTTATAAATAAATCTTCTTAAGTCATTATAAATTTATAATGACTTCTTTTATTAATTTTTAGTCTTCTTTTCTAACCAAATATTTAAATCTTTTATAAATTCATTACTTAAATCATTTAAATCATTAACTGCATTAATTGAATCTATTTTTTCATTATCTTTTTCATAAATAAATTGTTTAAAATCTATATTAGAATTTTCATTGTTTTTTAAATAAATATTAATAACAAACTTACTTATAGATTTATCATTTAATATATCTTGTTCAAAAGCTAATAAATAAGAATCTAGAGTATATTTTGTCGCAAATCTTATATTTGTAGGTTTAACAAGAGTAAATGATGAACTTAAAGAGTCTATAATGATGTTCTGGATCATTTTTGATGGTTTATCACTCCATTTAGCTAAAGCATAAAATTCTTTTGAATTAGCCCTTGTATAAAGAAGATTTATAGAGTTAATACTAGATATTGCTTTTGCTTCTTTAATTTCAATAGATGTATCTATTTTTTGAACATCATGTTCTTTTAAATTTAAAGAATATACTTTTTGAGAAGGTATATTCTGCGTTAATGATATACAGCCTGAAAAAACTATGCTTAATAATAAAACTATAGATATTTTAATCATTTAATTTCTCCTGGACCATATTTAAGTTCTCTCACTTGGAATATT
>JABSOL010000286.1 GCA_013215985.1 Campylobacteraceae bacterium | reverse complement strand
GATGCTAAATCATTTGTATCTAATGATAAAAAAGGTTTATCTGTTTTTACTGGCAATGTAAAACTAGTAAGAGATAAAGATATTTTAAAGTCAGATAAATTAGAAATATATTTAGAAGCTAAAAAGAAGGGTGAAAAAGCTAGAACACCTATAAAATATATAGCAACAGGAAACGTTAAATTTAATATAGTTACTTTATTAAAACATTATAAAGGTTCTGGTTCAAAAATTGTATATTCTCCTTCAAAACAAGAATATAAAATTACTGGAAATGGTAAATTAAAAGAATTAAACGAAGGAACTTCACTTAGTGGAGAAGAAATATATATTAATCTTATATCTGGAGAAGCTAGATTAAAGGGAACTGACGAGAAACCTGTAAGATTAATTATTAACATAAAATCAAAAGAAGAGAATAAATAATAATGAGAATAGTAGAAGCAAAATTTTTAGAATCAGCACAAAGTATAGATGACTCACCAAGTCCAGATTTAGCAGAAATTGCATTTTTAGGTAGATCAAATGTTGGTAAATCGTCATTGTTAAATACTTTAACAAATAGAAAAGGACTAGCTAAGTCTTCTTCGACTCCAGGTAAAACACAGTTAATTAATTATTTTGGAATTAAATTTAAAACAGAAAATCCAGAAACTCCATTTTTATATGCGAGATTTGTGGATTTACCAGGTTTTGGATATGCAAGAGTTTCAAAATCTTTAAAAGAAGATTGGAACAAGAATCTTACTGGATATTTAGAAAAAAGACCTTGTTTACAAATCTTTGTACATTTAATTGATGCAAGACATAAAGATTTAACTATTGATAAAAATGTTGATGCATTTTTAAAATCAATTAAAAGAGGCGATCAAATTATTATCAATGCTTTTACAAAAACTGATAAATTAAAACAAAATGATTTAGCAAAACTTAAAAGAGAAAATCCAGATGGTATTTTTGTATCTAACCTTAAAAAAAGAGGTTTAGATCAATTAAGAGATAAAATTACAATGCACCTTTTTGGAAATTAAATTTTATAAAGCTAGAGTCAAAGATATTGACTCTATGCAAGACCTTGTAAAAGAAGAAGTTGACTCTGGTACAATTCTTTTACGAACGGTTGATGAAATGGCTACAACTATAAGATCATATACCTGTGTAGAAGTAGATGGTAAATTAGCTGGTTTTACAGCTTTACACATACACTCTCCTAAACTAGCAGAAGTAAGATCATTAATTGTGCATGCAAAATTTCGTGGTTTAAAACTAGGGAAAAAACTTGTACTTGAATGTATCAAAGAAGCAAAAGAAATGGGTTTAAAAGATATATTATCTTTAACTTATAAAAAAGGTTTTTTTGAAGCTTTAGATTTTGTCGAAATTAATAAAGATGATTTACCAGATCATAAAATATGGGCTGATTGCATTAGATGTAAACATTTTCCTGTTTGTGATGAAATAGCCTTACTATATACTATTTAATTATCTTAAAAACTTTATTATTCTACATATTGTAATTAATACTCAATTATAATCATAATTATGTAATGATATTCAAACCTGTTATGATGTCATATCATTACAATCAAAATGTATTATAATGGGTACGGAAAAATCATGAAATTTGTTGTTCGTCCCATACTCATGTGTTCAACTCGAGATAGTTCAAAACGTCTCGATATGAAGTTTCACGGTGAAATTTCTTTGAAAACTATTGTTTTCGATCCCCCTCCACCCCCTCCCACACACACACACACCTTTTTTGGATTTTT
>JABSOL010000285.1 GCA_013215985.1 Campylobacteraceae bacterium | reverse complement strand
TTCATCAGCATCTTCAATAATAGAAGGAAATGTATCACCTTTTATATATTTTGAGATACCATATGAAAAAGAAAATTGTAAAGATTTTATTTTTTTTGATTGTAGTTTTCTATTTAATAGTGTATTTTGAACATAATCTAATAAAATAGTAGTTTTTTCAAGGCTTTCATTAGATTCATCGAATATAATCATAAATTCATCACCTGCATATCTAACTACTTCTGCTTTTTTATTTTCCATTTCTTTTTGTAGAAATGATGATAAATATTTAAGAACTAAATCGCCTACTATATGTCCATAGTTATCGTTAATATATTTAAAATTATTTAAGTCTATAAATACTAAATATCCATAACTTTTGAATTTATTGTCATTTAAATGATAGTCAAAAAACCATTTTCTATTTTTTGCTTTTGTAAGAGTATCAGTTGTTAATTGTATTTGAAGTGTTTTAATTTGTTCTTGCATTTTAATAATATCAGCATTTACAAGTTTAAGAGCACTAACATCTTTTTTCTCTATTGCATTTTGAGCATCTTTTGTTGATTGACTAAGAGATATTAGATTATTAGATGTTTCTTTTGTTAAAAGATCTATTTGATCTTTATCTTGATTAAGTGACTCTAAAATAACTTCTTGATCATCTAAGTCTAAATTACATTCTTTTGCATATTTTTGAAAAGTTTTTGAATATTCACCTGGTAAAACGATATCTTGTCTTTTAAAATCATTTAAGGATTTAAAAGTCACTTCTTTTAACAAATTCTGCATTATATTCCTTTTTTAAAATAATAGTAAATTATTATAAGTTAATATAGCTTAAAGTACAAATAAATGTTATTTATTTATTATTTTAAAACTTATTAATAGTTTTGGTAATAAAAATAGAGCTGAACTTAGTATTGTAATCATAATTAATATAGTAAGTCCTGCAAAATATACACTAGGAAGTAAATTTGATAATAACATTATGCTAAATCCTAATATTATTATAATCGTTGTATAAACCATAGCATGTGCAATTGTATTATGTGATCGTATCATTGCATTTTCATATGATTTATCAATTAAATATTCTTCTTTAAATCTGTGTATATAATGTATTGTATGATCTACTCCAATACCTATAGAAATGGCAGCAATAGTAATTGTCATAATATCCAAAGGAATAGTAAAGAAGCCCATAAAAGCAAATATTACGCTTACTGGAACTATATTTGAAAAAATAGCAATTAAAGCTATTTTAAATGAACGAAATAAAATTAAAAACATAAAAAACAATAATACTACTACAAAAAATAATGTTTTAATTTGAGAGGAAAACAAAGATTGAAGCATGTTATTATATAAAATCATAATATTTCCTAATCTTATTTCATCATTTTTTAACATAAGACTTAAGTCTTTATTAATTTTATTACTCAAATTATTTCTACGTAAAGATTAGTAATGTTTACTTTGCAAAGAGGAGAGATGGGAATATAATTATTTCTACGTAAATGATTTGAGTTTCAACTACACCGATTCTTGGGAAAGTGTAATTCAAACTGATATCGGTTTTACATATCCGGATACCGAGATATATGTTTTAGTTATTGATAACTTAGATTTTCATGCTTGGGGCTTCGACTCTTTAAGATACAGTGGTATAGATCAGTTTTCAGATACAGTGCCACAATCCGATGTGTATTTTGTTTTTGAACACACCTGGAATAGTGAAGTTGGCGATGGAATACTCGATGGTTGGGAACATCATTACAATCTCGCCCCTTCAAATGTCTATGATG
>JABSOL010000284.1 GCA_013215985.1 Campylobacteraceae bacterium | reverse complement strand
CTTTTTTAGTTTTTAACTTTTTTCTTTTAATTGAATCTTCTTCATCTTCATAAGATATGAAAAAATGATTTATATTAAATTCTTTTTTGTATGGTTTAACTTCTAAAATAAAATTAATGTCTTTAAAGTTTAAAGGCACACTTAAGTCAGCATCTTCAGAAGAAATATAATTATCGTAAATATCATCATTAGAGAAAAAACCTAATAATTCATTTTGCGCATTTTTAACTAATAAAAGTGCTTGAGCATAAGTATATTCTTTATTTGATGCTGATATATAATCTTCACTTGATTTTAAATTTTTCAAAATTAAAGCAGATATTGTAGTAATAAATAAAATTGTAATTAATAAAACAATTGATTTTTTTTGCATTTTATGAAATATTCATTGAGAAAATTGGTAAAAGCATAGCTACCACAATAAAACCAATAAGAGATCCAACAATTAACATAAATACTGGCTCTAATAAAGATAAAAATGTATTAATTTTATCTTTATTAGCTTCATTATATAACTCGGCTAAATTATTTAATATTTTAGATAAAGTACTTGTTTCTTCACCAATAGCAATTGCATGTACAAAAGCTTTATCAATTTTATAACTTTTACTTTTGTCTAAAATCTTTGATAGTTTTTCACCCTCAACTATTTTAGCAGCAGCTTCTTGAAATACTTTTTTAATAACTAAATTATTTAGAATGTTAGATGCTAAATTAACAGCTTGAACTAAAGGAATACCCGATCTAATTAAAATTGAATTCATATAAGCAAATCTACTTAATTCTGTAAGTTCTAATAGTTTTGAGAAAAAAGGAATCCTTAGTAAAAACCTATCAAAAGCATATTTAAATTTATATGATTTATTTAAAGTAAATACAAAAGCAAAAATTATGGCAAATATACTTACAGACATTGTAAAAAAGTGAGCTTGAAAAAAATCACCCAAAGCAATTACAAATTGAGTTGAACCTGGAAGTTCTTGTTTAGTTTGATCAAATATTGCTGTAATTTTAGGAACAATAAAACTTAACATAAATCCAACCATAAAAAATGATACAAAAAGAATAAACATAGGATAAACCATAGCTGAAGATATTTGTTTTTTTATTCTATCTTGTTCTTTTAAAAAAGATGCAAGTTCTAATAAAACACTTTGTAATAATCCACCATCTTCTGATATTTTTATACTTTGTTTATAAAAATCTGGAATTTCATATACTTTTTGTAAATCTAAAGCTGTGTAGAAGTTTTTACCTTCATCTAAAAAAGTATGAATAGAGTTGAAAAAATCATTCATTTTTTTCTCATCTTTATATCTTTGAGATAAAAGTTTAATTGTATTAATTAATGAAATTCCTGAATTTAAATAAATACTTAAATCTCTTGAAAATGTTGCTAAAACATAAGGATTCATTTTTGTTTTACGAGAGAAAGAAATTCCTTTAAATGTAAAAAGAGAATTATCTTTTTCAATATTTTTTATAAATATTTTTTTTGCTTTAAGTTTTGCTTTTGCATTTTCTATAGAAGTAGCTTCTATTTTTGCTTTTAATTTTTTTCCTTGTGCGCTTATACCACTATATTTAAAAAGCATCTTTTACCTCTGTTTTTAAATTTTCTTTATAATCTTTATAAGAATTAATATCTTCAAAGAGTCTAGCTTCTTCTTCCATAGAATCATAATAATAAACAAGATCATCAAGTTCTAATACTAAACTTCGAGTTTTATAATCATAATCATATACTATTTCAAATATTACATTTTGTGAAAAATGATCAATTTTAATATCATTAAATTCAATAATTTCATCATTTTCATAAACTGATGAAAAATTATTTA
>JABSOL010000283.1 GCA_013215985.1 Campylobacteraceae bacterium | reverse complement strand
TATGGAATAAAAAACTAGATAGAAACTTAGTTTTAACATCTAGAGTAAAACGATTCTTAGCTATTTTACTAGGTATTACTTTTTTAACAAATATATTATTCTTATTAGGAATATCAAAAGGTGAAGTAATATTCGTACCTTTAATTCTTACATATATAATTTCTACTTTATTAGAAAAAATATTTTTTACTTCATTTAAAAATATGGCTAAAAAAAGATTAAAAACTTTTCCTAATTTAAAAATAGTTGCAATTACAGCATCTTATGGAAAAACATCTATTAAAAACTATTTATATCAAGTTTTACAACATAAATTTATTACATATAAAACACCAAGATCAGTTAATACTATTGCTGGAATTGTTTTAGATGTAAATAAAGATTTACCTGCAAATGCGGAAATTTATATAGCTGAAGCAGGAGCAAGAGTTCAAGGTGATATAGAAGAAATTACAATGTTCTTAGAACCTCAATATTGTATTATAGGTTCTGTAGGTGAACAACATTTAGAATATTTTAAAACATTAGAAAATATTATTCATACAAAAATGGAACTATTAACATCTCCTAGAATGATAAAAGCTTTTGTTCACGATACTGTTCCTGTTTTAAAATTTGATACTATTACTAAATTTCCAAATAATTTAAATATTACTAAATCTAATTTAGATGGTATTTGGTTTGATATTATTCTTGATGACAAAGTTGAACATTTTCACTGCCCAATATTAGGTTCTTTTAATGCGATTAATTTAACAGCAGTTATTCTAATGTCACTAGAATTAGGAATGAGCCTTGATGAAATAAAAATGGCTTTAGATAAAATGAAAAGTGTTGCTCATAGATTGCAAAAAATCGAAGCTGGTGGAAAAATTATTATTGATGATTCATTTAATGGGAATTTAGAAGGTATGTTAGAAGCTGTTAATATTTCTTCAACTCATACTGGAAGAAAAGTAATTATTACTCCTGGTTTAGTTGAATCAACAATTGAAGCTAACACAACTTTTGCAAAAGAAGTAAATAAAGTATTTGATTTAGTAATTATAACTGGATCTTTAAATGAGAAAATACTTTCAGAACATTGTGATGAGTCTAAAACATTTATCTTAAGAGATAAATCTAAAATGGAATCAGTATTAGCTGAAAAAACATTTGCAGGTGATTTGATATTATTCGCAAATGATGCACCTAACTTTATTTAAAAGGTAAATTATGGATCATATATACGCTCCGTGGAGATATAATTATGTAAGTGAAGAGAAAATTAAAGGTTGTGTTTTTTGTCATATTTCTACTAATAAAGAAGACTCAAAAATGCAGGTTTTATTTTCTGATTCATTATGTTATATTGTAATGAACAAGTTTCCTTATTCTCCTGGTCATATTATGGTAATACCTCATTATCATACAGATAAAGTTGAAGATTTATCTGATGAAATTTGGATGCAAATGTCTTTAAGAGTGAAACAAGGTATTAAACTATTAAAAGAGCAAATGAATGCTCAAGGTGTTAATATTGGTATGAATTTAGGTGATGCCGCAGGTGCAGGAATTGCGCAGCATGTTCATTATCATTTACTTCCTAGATGGAGAGGCGATACTAATTTTATTACTACAATTGCTAATACAAGAGCATATCCAGCTGATTTTACTGAAATATTTTTAAAATTAAAGAATGAAGCATATAAGTATTTTATTTAATGATTCAAAACTTTTCTAAAAATGAATTAAAGAATATTAAATTAGATAATAAATCTTTTGAAGATATAATTTTAAAAGCAGAAAAATTAGACTTAATATATTTAAGTTTTAATAAGTCTTTGAGTGTAAAAATGATTATGAAACTTTTTTCATATAATATTGATAATATTAATATTAACCTT
>JABSOL010000282.1 GCA_013215985.1 Campylobacteraceae bacterium | reverse complement strand
AAATAGATTAGTTAATCTAACAAATTCTCAATACATTGTTTTAATTTTTATAAGATAAACTACTTCGCTACTATCAAATAAATGGTCGTAATGTGAGTGTAAAAACTAAAGAAAATACAGATGGTTTACAATTAAACCACTGTTATAATATTAGTTTTAAAATAATTGAAGTATTTAAATATCTGTATAAAATTTAATTTATATTATGAGTGAAATCTTTATCATGTTTTTAAAAAGAAACCTTTTGAATATAAGATTAAAATAAATATAATCTAAGAATAAGAAACCTTTTTTATAGCCACCTACTTATATTAGTAATGGCTATAATTTTTTGCTTTAAATTCCCTCAGCAATCATAGCATCAGCTACTCTCTTAAATCCTGCAATATTAGCTCCATCAACGTAATTACCGGGTACACCATAATCTCTTGCTGTTAATGCAACTCTTTTACATATTTCTTGCATTGTAATTTTTAGTTTTTCATCAACTTTTTCAAAACTCCATTTTTGCATTGAAGCATTCTGACTCATTTCAAATTCACTTACAGCTACTCCACCAGCATTTGCAGCTTTAGCAGGACCAAAACAAATTTTGTTTTCAATAAATAAGTCAACTGCTTTTGATGTTGAAGGCATATTTGCACCTTCACTTACACAAATGCATCCATTCTCGATAAGTTTTTTTGCATCAGTTATACTTAATTCATTTTGTGTTGCACAAGGAAATGCAGCATATGCTTTAATAAACCATACAGCATGACCATCTTTTGGATATTCTGATATAGGAATATATGATGCTTTTGGGTGTTTTTTGATATATTCTTTTAAGCTTAAACGTTTTTTTAATTTTAATTCTTTTAAAAGTTCTAAGTCTATACCTTTCTTATCATATATAGTTCCTTGCGAATCTGTACAAGTTACAGGTATTGCACCTAATTCTAAGAGTTTTTCAATAGCATGAATTGCAACATTTCCTGCACCGCTTACCGTACAAATTTTTCCTTTTAAACTTTCTTTATTTTCCATTTCTAGCATTGTTTTAGTAAAATATATCACACCATAACCTGTAGCTTCAGTTCTCATAAGTGATCCACCAAACATAAAAGGTTTGCCAGTTAACACACCTTCAAAAGAAGAAGTTATTTTTTTGTATTCACCAAATAAGTAGCCTATTTCTCTTCCTCCTACGCCAATATCTCCTGCTGGAATATCAATTCTTGGACCAATATACTTATGTAATTCTGTCATGAAAGCAGAACAAAATTTCATAATTTCAAAATCGCTTTTTCCTTTTGGGTCAAAATCACTTCCACCTTTTGCTCCACCAATAGGTAAACCAGTAAGTGCATTTTTAAAAACTTGTTCAAAAGCTAGAAATTTAAGAATTCCTTCATTTACACTTGGATGAAAACGTAAACCACCTTTGTATGGTCCTAGGGCATTGTTAAACTGTACTCTAAATCCCGTATTAACATGCATTTTATTATTATCATCTAACCAAGTAATCTTAAATTTTATTATTCTATCAGGCGTAACTAATCGTTTGATAATTGCATTTTTTTCATAAATGTCATCAGTTCTAAATAGTGGGGCAATTGAAAGTAAGACTTCCTCCATAGCTTGAAAAAAAACATCATCTTGAGATGAAGATACGTTTTTAAACTTTTTAATTTCTTTTTTTATATCAATCATTTTGTTTCCTTCCGGATTATTATTTAGTTTATGTCTTAACAATGAATTATATATATTCTATTAACTAATGATACTATTATAACATTATAAGATACTTTAAAAGAAAAGGAAAAGAAATAAACTAAATTATATATTTATTACACAATATTAGTAGGATTTTCTTGGATTATTTAATGAAGAATTAAATTATGAGGAAGATCTTTTTCGTTAGAACTAAAAGAACAATAA
>JABSOL010000281.1 GCA_013215985.1 Campylobacteraceae bacterium | reverse complement strand
TCTATTTTAATAAAACCATATAACTTATCACTTCCTTTTTGTATTTCCCAAAAACCATCACTTATAAAAAGTGAATCAACATTGACATTTGTTTTATCTGATTTACTTTCATTACATCCAAGGAAAATAAATAAAATACTAATAACAAGTAAAAAATACTTTTTCATTTTAAATCCTTTAAATAATAATAAAGATTATATAATTTATTTACTTAATTGTCATCTTTATACTCTTTATATATCTAAAAAATAAAGTCAAAATATTTTAACTATTTATTCATATTTAATTTACTTAAATTCTTCAACTCTTTATTAACTAAAAAATTTAAAGTATTTTTAGGAAATTTTCCATTTTCTTTAATTTTACCAGCTTGAATTCCCATTAAAAGTTTAACACCTTCATCTATATGTTTAATTGCATAAATTTTAAACTGTCCACTTTTTACAGCTTCTAATACCTCTTCTTTTAACATTAAGTTTTTAATATTTGAAAAAGGAATAATTACAGATGATTCAAAATTTTTATCTTTTAATTTACATACATCAAAAAATCCTTCGATTTTTTCATTAACGCCTCCAATTGCTTGAACATCACCACTTTGATTAATTGATCCAGTAATTGCAAAGTTTTGTTTGATTTTAACTTTTGAGATTGAAGAAAGAAGAGCGTATAATTCGGCCAAAGAAGCAGAATCTCCATCTATCATAGAATATGATTGTTCAAATACTAAAGAAGCACTTAATGATAAAACAAAATCAGGGGCATATCTTGAAGCTAAATAAGATGAAATAATTAATACACCTTTTGAATGTATTGAACCTGAGAGTTCAACTTCTCTCTCAATTGTAACAACACCCTCTTTTCCTACTTTTGTTAAACAAGATATTTTCATAGGTATACAAAATGAATAATTTCCAAAATCAATTACAGCTAAACCATTTATATGTCCTACTTTTTCACCCTTAGTATTAATTTGTATTGTTTCATCTTTTATTTGTGAATAAACTTCTTCTTTAATTCTCTCTTTTCTATAGACTCTTTGTTTTAGAACTTCTAAAATATCTTCTAAATTTATAATTTTAGAATTTCTTTTTGACGATACATAATTAGCTTCTTGTAGTAAATCTGAAATAGCTGCAAAATCACTTGTTAAATAATTAGAATCAGAACAAAGTCTAGATGAGAATTCTATAATTTTGCCTAATGCTTTTTTAGATACTGTTAGTAATTTTTTTTCATTAATTATATTAGCAATAATATTTATAAATAAAAGTATATTCTCATTAGTTCTTTTAATTTTATTCTCAAAATCTGCTTCTACTTTAAATAATTCTTTAAAATCTTCATCATAAGAATAAAGAACAGAATAAATCTCTCGAGAACCTATTAAAATAATTTTTACATCTAAGTCTACACTTTGAGGCTCAATCACAAATGAAGCTGTAAATCCCATTGATTCTTCAATTGTCTCTAAATTTATTTTTGAAGACTTTAACATTCTTTTTAATGCTTCCCATGAATTTGGTTGAGATAATAAACTTAAAGCATCAAGAATTAAATAACCCCCATTTGCTTTATGTAAAGATCCAGCTTTTATTAAATTAAAATCAGTTGTAATTGTTCCCATATGAGATACATGGTCAATTCTTCCAAATAAGTTTGCATATCTAGGATTATCTTCATATATAATAGGAACAGTAGTTAAGTTCTCATTATTAACTAGAATATTTACATTATACATATCAAATGAAACTTCTATCTCAACATTTTGTTTTATCATGCTTTCAAAAGCATTTGCTATATTATTATTTTCATTTTTTATAAAATATGAATAATGTTCTAAAATATCATTTTCAACTTCTTTTAAATATGAAATAATTTTTTCATACTCACAGAATTTTTCTTTTATAGGATTTATTACTTTTTTCAAAACATCTGATATAAATATTTTATCAATGTCTTTTATTAAAT
>JABSOL010000280.1 GCA_013215985.1 Campylobacteraceae bacterium | reverse complement strand
TATATTATCTGGAAAAAAGACAATTACAATTAGAGATGAGTCTGAAAAAAATTATGCAGTAAATAGTATTGTAGAAGTATCTACATATGAAGATAATACTTGGTTTTGTTCTTTAAAAATAAAATCAGTAGAAAGAATTTCCTATGATGCTTTATCTTCATTTCATGCAGAACAAGAAAATATGACATTAGAAGAATTAAAAAATGTAATTCAAGAGATTTATCCTGGTATTAAAAACTTATATATACTATCATATGATTTAATATAAAGATAATAGGATATAAAATGAAACAAATAATTAGCACTTTTATAATGTCTGTTTTTTTTATAGGATGCACAAATTTTAAAAACATTGAATTTGAAGGTCTTTATACTTATGGTCATGAAGTTTCAGTTTTTAGAACATGTAATGATAAAAAGACATATTGGTTAAATGGAAAAGATATAAAAACAATAGAAGACAAATCTTTAGCTTTAGCATTTTTAAGGTCAAAACCATACCAGAGGATATATATAAAATTCTCAGGTTCTTTCGAGAATAGAGAAATGATAGGATTTGAAGATAATTATGATGGATTAATTTATTTAGATAAGTTAAAATCATCAGATGAAAAAATACCTTTATTTTGTAAATAAGATTTAAAAAACTAAGAATATCAATATAAGGAATAATATATAATGGAAATCCAATCACAAAATTATTTAGATAAATATCTTAATTCATTAATTCCTAGTAAAAGAAAAGAATATACTTCATTTTCTTGCGATTATTTTTGCGCTGATGAATATAATGCAGACTTATGTGCTGATTTAATTTATAATGGATATAAAACTGCAACATGCAGTTTAAAATATTCTTATGAAGTTATGAATGAAGATATACCTAAACCTTCACACTTACAAGTTGTAACAAATTACAAATTTTTGCCTATATGTATAATTGAAGTAAAGTCAGTTAAAGAGTGTAAGTATTCTGATGTTAGTGAATCTTTTTTTCTCAAGAGTGTAAAGATATGAATATTCAAGTTTCAGAAGACATGATACTTATATTAGAGACTTTCGAAGTAGTTTATAAAGAAAAAGTATAATAATTTTTTTATATAAGAGAAGGAGTAAAAGTGAAAATAGTTTGTGAAACTAAAAGATTAATTATAAGAGAATTAACACTTAATGATACTTCATTTATTTTAAGGTTATTAAATGAAGAGTCTTTATTCGTTATATAGGTAATAAGAATGTAAAAAGTAAAAAAGATGCTGTTAAATATCTAAACGATGGGGCAATCGCTAGTTATAAAAAACATGGATTTGGATTAAATATAGTTTTACTAAAAGATTCAGGTCTAGAAATAGGAATGTGTGGTTTAATAAAAAGAGAAGAACTTCAACATCCTGATTTAGGATATGCTTTTTTAAGTGAGTTTTGTTCACAAGGGTATGCAAGTGAATCTTCTGTTTCTATTCTTAAAGAAGGAATAAAAACTCATTCACTTAAAACTATATTAGCACTTACTTTAATTGATAATGTAAGATCTAATGCTATATTAAAGAAGATAGGATTTTCTTTGAAAAAAACTATAAATATCTATGATCACGAAAACAACTTATATGAGTACTTAGTCTAAATACTTATAATATAAAAGGTACAAACATTTTAGTATGTGTTTTATACTCTTTATATTCATCTAGTTTTAAAGACCAAAGTTTTTCTTCTTTAGCTGCTTTTATATATAAAACAATAATTAAAAGAATATATATAAGAATATTTATAAAATTCATGTTAGTTAAAATAACACCTGCCATAATAATTAAAACTGAAAAGTACATAGGATGACGTATATATTGATATGCTCCATTTTTTATTAGTTTTGAATTCTTCTTTATTTCAGGGCTTATATTAAAATTTCCTAAACGATTATAATATAGAGTATATAGACCAAAAGAAAAACCACAAGTACAAATTAATAAAGATAAAGAATGATTTAAAATAGAATCATTTATA
>JABSOL010000279.1 GCA_013215985.1 Campylobacteraceae bacterium | reverse complement strand
ATATATTATATTGCAAAAGAAGATTTATTTTATACTAAAATAATGAAATTTAAAAAAATATTGTTTGTACTATTAGTTCCATATATTGGAGCAGTATATGAAATAAAAGAGATTAGTAAGTTTATATTTAGTGTAAGGGGTGAAGATGATACCCCAGACAATAATAATGATTCAACATTTTACTAAAAACTTAAACTCAAATTTTGGGAACACTTTATTACTTAGAATATAAATTTAGGTTATCGTTCCAAAATTTACAGGTATTTTAATAAATACTATTTTTTTATCTTTATAAAAAGAGAGCTACTTTTATTTGCATGATTAATATGTAATCCTACTCTAGAAAAAGAAATAAAAGATTTTTTTATAATACCATCTTCTTGTAAGGAGCTAATTCTTTGAGCAGGTGTTAAATCCATATCTCCCATAGAAATTCCCTGATTAAAACAAATTCCAATATCAACTAACTTATTAGCTTTTTCAATAAAATCAACATTTGTAATAAATCTCAATTGCCAATTATTATTCTCTTTAAATAAATCATTTTTATAAGTTTTACTAAGTATAGAGTGTTTTTCAGATTCAAGAGATGAAAAAATAAATAACTCTTCATTTATTATTGAAATGTTAGAGTATTCAATTTTTATATTTGAGTGTTGCATGTTATTAGCCCTAGATTGTTTTAATAAATAATATCTTAAATTATCTTAAAATTAAGTTCAAGTTGAACTGTTAGTAAAATTCTGTCGACACAATACCAAATTATTTAAACTGTAAATCTAATCATTAAATTATGGTTTCTCAGCTGGAATCACTTTAGATGTAAATGGAAATAAAAGACAAACAAATACATCTTCTACAAGTTCAGAATCTTCAAATATAAGTACAGAAAACTTAGTTGTTAGAACAGGAAAAGATAATACAACAATTTTCCAAGGTTCAAATATTACTGTATCTAATGATACTTCAATTGATACAGGAGAATTAAAACACAAAAAGATATGAATATAAAAGGTGCAAATGTAATAGTAGGAAATCATACAAGTTCTAATATTAAAGGTGATCTAAATATCATATCTTTAAGAATGTACAAAAAACAAGACCTTCTTCTTCATCAGTAGGTCTTAGTGCTGGAGGAAATGGAATATCTGGTGGAAATGCTGGTATTTCTGTTTCTAAATCAACTATAAAAACTGTAGTTGAATCTTCATTTATCTCAAATAGTGCAGATATAAATGTATCAAATAATACACATTTAGAAGGTGCAGTTTTAGCAAGTGGTACTTATGATAAACATGGAACATTTAAAGAAAATGGTAATTTAAATCTAAGTACAAAATCTCTTTCTTTTAAAAATTTATCAAATGTAGAGTATTCAAAAGGTAGTGGAATATCTGTATATATTGGAAGTAAAACAACTCTAAAAGCTAATAAAGATTTAACTTACATAAAAACAAATACTCTAGTAAAAGGAAATATTACTTTAACAGGTGAAATAATAGAGTTAGATGAGAGATTAAATAGAGATATAGTAAGTCTTAAACAAGAGTTTAAACCTGATGTTACCTTGGATATAAGATTAATTAACTGAAGATAAAAAGAGGCAGGACAATCGCATGACTATTGAGCTGATTTTTAAAAATCTGTCGCTTAAATTACTAAAAGTGATATTGCAAACTAAGTAGATCAAATTAAAAATAATATTGAAACTACAAAACTACAGAGTTTCTACTGCTACTCTTAATAGGAGATTCAAATATTTATAATTAAACTTAAAAAATTGAATTCCTAAAATGTAATATAAATACAATTAAAATGATGAGTATTACAAAAAATATTCAGAAAATAAAAAGATATTTAACTTTATCCTTTTATAGTAATATTAAAGTTTTCTCTATATATAAGATTATTCTACCTTCTCATTATGTATTTTATTTAATAAGTTTTAATAAAAATATGAAACTTGAAAACTTGATAAAATTATCAAAAGATAGAATATTGGAATTAGTCTATA
>JABSOL010000278.1 GCA_013215985.1 Campylobacteraceae bacterium | reverse complement strand
ACCTCGAATATTATAATTCGCAAAAAATTCAAAAATCACAATAACTGCAAATATGTAATAATCTTAAAAATGCAAAAATAGTAATTCCAAAAATAATTGATATTGCTTTAAGTTCTCCAGATTACATCTCTTACATTATAAATGATGAAGTTAATAATATAGAACTTAATAAAACTACTTATGTAAAAGGTTTTAAATATTGGAATTGGGCAATTGGTGTTGGTTATTATAAAGAAGATTTAGATCTACTTATTAAAAATAAAACAAAAAAATTAAATACTAAATTTAATTCTTATATAGAAAATATATTAATAATTTCTTTAATCCTAACACTTTTTTTACTTGCAAGTTCTTTTTATATTTCAAATGTTTTAGAAACTAAATTTATTAAATATAAAAAAAGTATAAAAAAATATATCAAAGATAATAATAAACAACACGAGATAATGTCTCAACAAGCAAAAATGGCTGCAATGGGTGAAATGATTGGAAATATAGCTCATCAATGGAGACAGCCTTTATCTTCTATTACAACAGCTGCAAGTGGATTAAAATTACAAAAAGAATATAACTTATTAACAGATGAAATTTTATTAAATTCACTTGATAATATATGTGAATCTGCACAATACTTATCAAAAACTATTGATGATTTTAGAGATTTTTATAATACAAATAAAAATCTAGTCGACTTTTCTATTAAAGAAACAATATTTAAAAGTTTAAAACTTGTAAAAGCAGGTTTAAAAAATAAGAATATTCAAATTATTACAGAAGTTGAAGAAATAACTTTTAAGGGTTTACAAAACGAATTCATACAAGTTTTTTTAAATATTATAAATAATGCAAAAGATGAATTGTCAAAATTACCAGATGATGCAAAAAGATATATTTTTATTAATGTATATAAAAAAGATAATAAAATATATATCAAAATAAAAGATAATGCAAAAGGTATTCGTAAAAAAATTATAGCAAGAATATTTGAACCATACTTCACTACAAAACATCAATCTCAAGGTACCGGAATTGGTTTATATATGTCTTTAGAAATTGTTGAAAAACATATGAAAGGTACTTTAAGTGTTAAAAATGAAGAATATATTTATGAAGGTATTTCATATAAAGGTGCAGAATTTTCAATATGTTTCGAAGGAAATAAAGAATAAGTTTTAATATTTAATTTTATATTTTTTTATAATCACTTATAATTCCGGATGAAGAAAGAGCTTTAATACATGGAATTATTGAATTTGTTTTTAATTTTTCTTTTGAATCATCTATATTTAATAAAGCTTTCCAAATATTAATTTGAAAGTTTGCAGTTTTTATTTTTAAATTTGTTTTTTTATTTAAAAATATTTGGTTTAATAATTCTTGTGATTCTAAGTCATTTTGAGTAATTTTAGCTTTTGACCATACTTCTTTAAATCTTTTTATTATGTCTTCTTTATTTTCATTAATAAAACCTAAATATGAGATTCCTCTTTTTGTATAAGCAATTAGTGCCTGTCCAAAAGGTGTATATCCATAACCATATGTAATTTCTACATTTTTACCATTTTCTTTATATTCTTTTGGAGTAACTCCCATTATATTTACAAATAAATCATGTAATCTGCTAGAACTTGTAAGTCCTAAATCAAGAGATGAATCTAATAAACTTTTTGATTCTTTTACATATTCTTTTGCATAATTTAAAGTAAGTGATTGTAGAAATTGATTTGGAGTTAAAGAAACATATTCTTTAAATACACGAATAAAGTGATATTTACTCATTCCTATATATTCACATATTGTATTTATTGAGGGTTGTTCTTTGAAGTGTTCATCAATATATTTGATAGCTTTTGTTATTTTTTTATAATTATCATTTTCTTCTGAGAATTTGTCTGACAAAAAATATCCTTTTAAAGTATAAGTGACATTATATCACTTATACTTCAAATATATTAATATGTACTAGAATTATAAATAATAAAGTCTTGTGCTAAAACTTTTAGTTCAGCTTTAATTGAAGCATGTAATT
>JABSOL010000026.1 GCA_013215985.1 Campylobacteraceae bacterium | reverse complement strand
TTTCAGTTCTTAAAGCAGAAGAGTTATCAAAAAAAGCAATAGAACATAATCAAGATATTAAAACAAAAAATACTTATATTCTTTTTTTAAAAGAATTAAGACTTTTAGAAAAAGAACAAAATGAATTTAAATTATCTTTAAAAGAATTTGAACATGATTTAAAATTAGGAAATCTAGAAAATCTATCACATAAAAAAGAAATACTACAAAATGAATTATCTTTAATGGATAAGAATATACAAATACTTATGCATCAAATGGAAGAACTTCTTGATCATTCAGTTTTACAAACAGAAAATGATGAAAAACAAATATTAAGAATTATTGAATTTATATCTATAATATCCTTGATAATAGCTACAATAATCTCTTATATCACCGTTAAGTCTGTAAAATCAAAGATCTCAAATTTTCAAAGAGGTTTACTTGGTTTTTTTGCATATATTAATAGAGAAAAAAGTGATATTAAACTTTTAGATGATTCATCTACGGATGAAATGGGAACAATGTCAAAACTTTTAAATAAAAATATTCTAAGTACAAAAAAATCAATAGATGAAGATAGAGCTTTTATTGATGAAACTATAGAAGTATTATCTGAGTTTGAACAAGGTGATTTATGTCAAAGAATTAAATCTAATGTATCAAATCCTACTCTTATGCAATTAAAAACTGTATTGGATTCAATGGCTGTACAAATGGAAAATAATATAGATTGTGTACTAAATGTTTTAGAAGAGTATACTACTTATAACTATATGAATAGAGTAGATGATTCAAAAGTTAAAAAGCAGTTATTAGATTTGGTAAATGGGGTTAATTCTTTAGGTGATTCTATTACTCATATGCTGGTACAAAATAAGCAGGTAGGACTAACTTTAAACTCTTCATCTACTACTTTAATGGTAAATGTAGATATTCTTAATTCTACTTCTAATGAAGCTGCAACATCATTAGAAGAAACATCTGCTGCATTAGAAGAAATAACTGGTACTATTTCATCTAATAATGAAGCTATCTTTAATATGTCATCTTATGCAAAAGAAGTTCTTGTTTCAATAAATGAAGGAAATGAATTAGCTAAAAAAACTACGTTTTCTATGGATGAAATTAATAAACAAGTTAGTTCAATTACTGAAGCTATTAGTGAAATTGATAAGATTGCATTCCAAACAAATATTCTTTCATTAAATGCAGCCGTAGAAGCAGCAACAGCAGGGGAATCAGGGAAAGGATTTGCCGTAGTTGCTCAAGAAGTTAGAAATTTAGCAAATAGATCAGCCGATACTGCTAAAAGAATTAAAATTTTAGTTGAAAATGCAAATTTAAAAACTAATGAAGGAAAAATTAATTCAGATAAAATGATTATAGGATATGATTCTTTAACTGAAAATATGAATAAAACAATAAGATTAATTAAAGATATTGAATTTGCTTCTAAAGAACAAAAAATTGGAATTGAACAAATTAATGATGCAATTACCCACCAAGATACTCAAACACAAAAAATTGCAGCTGCAACAAATGAAGCTTATGATATTGCAATTAATTCTTCAGATATTTCAAAAAAGATTGTAGATAATATTAATGATAAAAAATTCAGAGGTAAAGATACAATTCAGGATAGAAGAAAACGTAATTTCGATTTAGCATATCATAAAGATGAAAGAAGAAGTGCAGAAAGAGCTATTAATATACATAACAATCCTTTACAAATTAAAACTGAATCTAAAAAAGTTGAAATAAATAAAAAGAAATCTATACCAAAAGTTGAATATACTTCTAATAACAAAGAATATAATTCTAATGAAACTGATAAATGGGAAAGTTTTTAATAAGTGATTATTTGTTTTAATGTCAAAATGTATTTTACATTTTGACATTAGTAGTGAATTTATTATTTTTAATAATAAGTAAGTGTACAAACTACTTTATAAGCTTTTTTTTATTTATTTAAAATCTTTTAGAATTTAACAAAATCTGTTATTTCAGTTCCCATAATTATTCCTTATATTTGATTAATAGGTATTCTATATAATTAATATCACATTTAGTATCACATTTTATTTTTTATTTTTGTTAATTTGAATATTTAAAGATTTAAGAGTAAACTATTAGAATAATCTTGAGTGATTTAGATATAATCACAAAATTTAAAAAAACTAAGGACATAATAAATGAATAACTGTATATTTGTAGGAGTTGCAGGCGGAAGTGGGTCTGGGAAAACTACAGTTGCTCATAATCTTATTAATGCATTAAGAAATGATGATGCAGCACTTGTTCAGCAAGATGCTTATTATAAAGAATTACGAAATACTACTATTGAACAAAGAGCTAAAATTAATTTTGATCATCCTGATTCAATTGAATTTGATTTATTAATTAAACATTTAAAAGCATTAAAATCTGGAAAAAGTATTGAGCGTCCAATTTATGATTTTACAACTCATTTAAGAAAAGATGAGAAAGTTTTAATTGAGCCTAAAAAAATTATTATCATTGAAGGTATTTTGATTTTAGCAATTCCTGAAGTTAGAGAAATGTTAGATGTAAAAATATTTGTTGATACTGATGCTGATGAAATGCTTTTAAGAAGAATGGAGAGAGACATTAATGAAAGAGCTAGAACTTTTGAATGTGTTACTCAACAATATTTAGAAAGCGTAAAACCAATGTTCTTAGAATTTTGTGAACCTTCAAAAAGATATTCAGATATTATTATTCCACGTGGTGGACAAAATAAAATCGCAATAAATATGATTCTTGCAAAACTTAAAAAATATTTAGAAGATGGAACTTTATCAGACGTATAAAATACAATCTAGTATAATTTCTTATTGAATTTATACTAGATTAATAATTAAAGAGTTTTTAATAACTTTTGACTATAATAAAAAAAATAATAAAACAGGAGTGTGTGATGACACCACATATTGAAGCTAAAAAAGAAGATATCGCTGATATCGTATTAATGCCAGGTGATCCGTTAAGAGCAAAATTTATTGCAGATAACTTTTTAGAAAATGTTATACAAGTAAATACTGTTAGAAATATGTTTATGTATACTGGTGAGTATAAAGGTAAAAGAGTATCTATTTGTGGTTCTGGTATGGGAGTTCCTTCAATTGGAATTTATTCATATGAATTATTTAAATTTTACGATGTTAATACTATTATTAGAGTAGGTTCTGCAGGAGCTTATACTAATGACTTAAAAGTTTATGATGTTGTTTTAGTTAAAGAAGCTTATAGTGATTCTAAAGAATTTGCTAAATTAGTTGCTAATGATGATACTCATGTTACATATGCTACAAAAGAAGTAAATGATAAACTTATTGCTTCAGCTAAGAAACTTGATATTAAAATTCATGAATCAAGAGTTCACTCTTCTGATGTTTTTTATTCACTTAGATCTTTAGAAGATACAATTAAAGTTACAGGTGCAGCTTGTGTTGAAATGGAATCTACTGGATTATTTTCAAATGCTAAAGCTTGTGGCAAAAATGCAGCTTGTATTTTAAGTATTTCTGATCATTTAGTTTCTGGAGAAGTAACAACTTCACAAGAAAGACAAACTAAGTTTTCTGATATGATTACAATTGCTTTAGAGTCAATTCTTTAATCATAAGATAGTAATATGAATTCCTAAAGGAATTCATATTACTTATAAAAAAGATTTTCCGAATTTATTATTTGGTAATTCTAAAAACTCTTCTATAGAAGCTGCCATATCAGCAAATCCATTTCTTATTCCAATACTATCCATATTAGAATTTTTCAACATTCCAAATACAGGAACATTTTCTCTTGTATGATCACTTCCTTCATGAGTAGGGTCACAACCATGATCAGCAGTAATTATTAATAAATCATCATCTTTTAAAGAATCAATAACTTCTTTTAATCTTGTATCAAAATATTCAAGACCATCTGCATAACCTTGAACATCTCTTCTATGTCCCCATTCCATATCAAAATCAACAAAGTTTGTATAAATAATAGCATCACTTTGTACTTCGTTCATTTGTTTTAATGTTTCATCCATTAAACCCTCTAACCCATAAGCTAGACATTTTTTACTTACACCATATCCACCAAAGATGTCATAAATTTTTCCAATACCAACAACTTCTTTATTGTTTTTTACAGCAACTTCCAGAATAGTTTCACTTGTTGCTCTTAAAGAATAATCTTTTCTATTTTTTGTTCTTGCAAATCCACTTTCGCTATTACCTAAAAAAGGTCTAGCAATTATTCTTCCAATATCATATTTAGCAGTAACTTCTCTTACGACTTCACATAATTTATATAATCTATCAAGACCAAATTTTTCTTCATGAACAGCTATTTGAATAACAGAATCAGCAGAAGTATAAAAAATTGGCATCCCAGTATTTAAATGTTCTTGTGCTAAAGAATCAATAATTTCAATTCCACCAGCATGTCTATTTCCTAAAATACCGTTGATATTTCCTTTTTTCATAATCTCATTTATCATATCTTGTGGAAAAACAGGAATTTTTTTATCATAATAAGTCATATCTAAATCAGATAATACTCCAGCCATTTCCCAATGTCCAGATAAAGTATCTTTTCCGCTTGATAGTTCTTTGGCAGCACCATAAAAACTTCCTTTTAATGGTTCTTGTTCATTTAAAATAGAAATCTTTTTATTATTATTTTCTTCATATGCTTTAACTAAACCTAAAGAAGATAAATGAGGTAAAGACATTTTATGGTTTTTCGCAATATTTCCAAAAGTATCACAACCTTTATCACCAAATTTTTCGGCATCGCTAGCATTACCAATACCAAATGAATCCATTACTAACCAAATAACTCTTTTCATATTAATAGCCAGCCTCAGATGTTTTGTTTTGCATAATTGCAATTCCAGAACTAGTACCTAATCTTGAAGCTCCAGCTTCGATCATTTTCATTGCTGTTTCTAAAGATCTAACACCACCAGAAGCTTTAATTAAAACATCATCTTTAACTATGCTTTTCATAAGTTTGATATCTTCAACACTTGCACCTCTTGTAGAAAAACCTGTTGATGTTTTTACAAAATCAACTTTTAAGTCTTTACACATTTCACAAACTTTTATTATTTCTTCATCATTTAATAAAGCAGTCTCAAAAATAACTTTTAAAATAATATTTTGACAAGCTTCTTTTACTAAAAAAATATCATTTTTAACTAAGTCAAAATGTCCAGATTTTAACCATCCAACATTAATAACCATATCAATTTCTTCTGCTCCATCTTCAATAGCAACTAATGCCTCAAAAGCTTTAGTTTTACTAGACATAGCGCCTAAAGGAAAACCAACCACCGAACATACTTTCACTGAAGAATTTGTTAATAAGTCTTTTGCAATTTTAACATAAGATGAATTCACACAAACACTACAGAAATCGTATTCTTTAGCTTCTTCACATAGAGTTTTAATCATAGACTCACTAGCATTTTGAGCTAAAAGTGTATGATCAATAAATTTTGATAAATTTTTCAATATATTGTCCTGTTTTTTTGCTATTATATAACTTATAATTTAAATAAGAGGTTAAATAACCAAGTAAGTAAATAATAAAAGATTAAATCAATAATAATTTTGTTATAGTTGCATTTAATAAATGAAAGAAAGTATATTATTTAATAATATACATAAAAAGGTGTTAAAATGATAGGTTTAGTGGGAATAGTTTTCTTATTAGCAGTTGCAGTGTTATTTTCTAGAAATAGAAAAGCCATTAATAAAAGAACAGTTATTGGTGCTTTTTTATTACAGTTTGGTATAGGTGTTTTTATATTATTGGTTCCAGTTGGAAAAGATGTTTTAGCAGCAATTAGTGAAGGTGTACAATGGGTTTTAGCTTTTGCAAATGAAGGTATTTCATTTGTATTAGGACCATTAGCTACATTTAAAATTGGATTTATTTTTGCTATTAATGTATTAGCATTTATTATCTTTTTTGCAGCATTTATGTCTGTACTATATTACCTAGGGATTATGCAAATTTTTGTAAAAGTAATTGGTGGTGGATTACATAAATTATTAGGTACTTCTAAAGCTGAATCAATGTCAGCTGCAGCAAATATTTTTGTAGGGCAAACAGAGGCTCCATTATTAGTTAAACCTTATATACTTAATATGACTTCTTCTGAGTTATTTGCAGTAATGGTTGGTGGATTAGCTTCTGTTGCAGGTGCTGTATTAGCTGGTTATTATCAAATGGGTGTTCCGATGGAATACTTAATTGCAGCTTCATTTATGGCAGCTCCAGGTGGATTATTATTTGCTAAACTTTTAGTTCCTGAAACTGAAAAAGTAAATGATAATATTGAACTTGATGGTTCTGTTAAACATGAAAATGTTTTAGATGCAGCAGCAGATGGTGCAACAAGTGGTATGTCTTTAGCTATTAATGTAGCGGCTATGTTAATTGCTTTTGTATCTTTAATTGCTTTACTAAATGGTATTTTAGGTGTAGTTGGAAACGGAATCAATTCTTTATTTGATATGTCAGTTCCATTTTTAGCTTCTTTATCTTTAACTAGTATATTTGGATTTATTTTCTCACCAGTTGCATGGATTATTGGTGTGCCTTGGGAAGAAGCAGGTGTTGCTGGTTCAATCTTAGGTCAGAAATTAGTTGTTAATGAATTTGTAGCTTACGGTGATTTAGTTAAATATTTCCCTGCAAATATTGCAGAAAGTGGTATGACTGCTTTATCTCCAAAAACTATTGCAATTTTATCTTTTGCATTATGTGGATTTGCTAACCTTTCTTCAATCGCTATTTTACTTGGTGGTTTAGGAGCTTTAGTTCCTTCAAGAAGATCAGAAATTGCTAAATTTGGTATTATCGCTGTTCTTGGTGGATCTTTATCGAATCTTATGTCAGCAGCAATTGCTGGTTTATTTATTCTAGGATAAATAATTTATAGATTTCAAGGAAACTTGAAATCTATATCTCTTTAAATAAGTTCTTTATGAACTTCTATTATATCTGCGACTACGCTAGAGTTAGCTAAAGTAGATATATCACCTAAATCTTCATATTCATTAGAAGCAATTTTTCTTAAAATTCTTCTCATTATTTTTCCTGATCTTGTTCTTGGTAGAGCAGGGGAAAATTGTATTATTTCTGGAACTGCAATTGATCCTATTTCTTTTTTAACACAAGCTTTGATTTCTTTTAAAATTTCTTCGCAGTCTTTAACATCTTTCATTAAAGTAATAAAAGCGTAAATAGCTTCACCTTTAATATCATGTGCATATGAAACAACGGCAGCTTCTGCTACATAAGGCGAAGATACAAGTGCAGATTCTACTTCTGCTGTTCCAATTCTATGCCCTGATATATTCATTACGTCATCAACTCGTCCTGTTATGTGAAAATATCCATCTGAATCTTTTAGGGCTGAATCCCCAGAAAAGTATTTATTGGGAAAAGCTTGAAAATATGTTTCATAAAATCTTTTATGATTGTTATATAAAGTTCTTGCCTGTCCTGGCCAAGAATCTTTAATACAAAGATTTCCTGAATCATTTACCTCTTCTCCTGAATCATTTACTAAAATAGGATTTATTCCAAAAAATGGAAGTCCTGCAGATCCAGGTTTTTGTAAATGTGCTCCAGGAAGTGAAGTTAGCATAATTCCACCAGTTTCAGTTTGCCACCACGTATCAACAATAGGGCAATTCTTATTTCCTACAATATCGTAATACCAAAGCCAAGCTTTTGGGTTAATAGGTTCACCAACTGATCCCAATAATTTTAGAGCGCTTAAATCATATTTTTTAACATATTCATTTCCTGCTTTCATTAATGTTCTTATTGCAGTAGGAGCTGTATAAAATATATTAACTTTATGTTCAGAACATATTTGCCAGAATCTTGAAGCATCAGGATATGTAGGCATTCCTTCAAAAATAAGTGTAGTTGCTCCATTAGCTAAAGGGCCATAAACAATATATGAATGCCCAGTAACCCACCCAACATCAGCAGTACACCAATAAATGTCTCCATCTTTATAATCAAAAACCCATTTAAAAGATAAAGCTACATATACTAAATAACCAGCAGATGTATGTAATACGCCTTTTGGTTTTCCAGTTGAACCTGAAGTATATAAAATAAAGAGTGGATCTTCTGCTTCCATTGGCTCAATCTCACAAGTTTTTTTAAGTGTTTTTTCTACTTCATGATAATATATATCTCTTTGTTTTTCCATATTAACATCATTTGAAGTGTGTTTAAATACAATTACATTTTTAACATCAACTCCTTTAATTTTTAATGCTTCGTCAACATTATTTTTTAAAGGGATAATTTTTCCGCCTCTTTTACCTTCATTACAAGTAATAATTAATTTTGAATCACAATCAATTAATCTCTGAGCTAAAGCTTCAGGGGAGAAACCACCAAATACAACAGAATGTATTGCTCCAATTCTTGCACAAGCTAACATGGCAAATACAGCTTCACAAATCATAGGCATATAAATTGTAACGCGATCATGTTTTTTTACATTATTATATTTTAGTAAGTTTGCAAATTTACATACTTCATCATGTAATTGCTGGTAAGTTATTTTTTTTGAGTTTCCAGGTTCATCTGCTTCACAAATTAAAGCAATGTCATTAGCTTTTGTTTTTAAGTGCTTATCTATACAATTGTAGGAAACATTTAGTATTCCATTCTTAAACCAAGAGATATGTAAATCATTTTTTTGAAATGACACATCTTTTACTTTTGAATAAGGTTTTATCCAAGAAATTTTTTTTGCCATTTCTCCCCAGAATTTTTCTGGATCATTTATAGATTCTTTATATAAAGTATCATAATCATCTTTTTTTATATAAGATTTTGCAATAAAATCTTTAGATGCTTTAAAAGTCAAATCATTTTTATTTTCTAAATCTTTCACAATGAACTCCTTGGTAATAAAATAAATTATTAAAATATAACGAAAGTAAGATAAGAAGAGAGAAAGGTTTTTTTTTAAGCTTAAATATTAATAATTATTTAAGCTTAAAATTATTTATTGAATGTTTTGTGAGAATTTATTTTTAGCCCAAAGTTTTTGTTCTTTTTTATCTAAAAAAGTCCAGTAAAGAATTCTAGTTATTTTTTGACCTTGAGTCATTTCAATAATATTAAACTCTTTTGCATTAATTTCTTTTAGACTTTTATAAAATATTTTAAGGTTTTCGCCTTTTGAAACTAAGCTTGAGAAGTATAAACAATTATTTTTATACTCATAACTTTCTTTTATCATTTTATTAATAAAAGATATTTCACCACCATCACACCAAAGTTCGTGAGCTAGTCCAGAAAAGTTTAGTTTAGTTTTAGTTTTTTTATTTTTACTTAGATTTTTAACTTTTTTACTAGATCCTTCAAGTGCATCTTTTTTTGATTTATGAAAAGGAGGATTAGATAAAGTAAAAGAAAAATAATCATTTTCTTTAATAATATCTTTAAAAATAAAGTTTTTATTCTTTTGTTCAATTAAAGTAATTGAATCTTTAATATTATCATTAGCTAAAACAATGTTAGAAGCTGTTTGTATTGAAGTATTTGAGATATCACTAGCTTTAAAAGACCAGTTATAAATTGATGCTCCTAAAAGTGCATAGATACAATTAGCCCCAGTTCCTATATCTAGTACTTTTATATCTTTTCCTAAGGGAATCTTTCCCTTATTTGTGTCTGCTAATAAATCAGCCATATAATGTAAATAATCAGCTCTTCCTGGAATTGGAGGGCATAAGTTTTCTTTTGGAAGATCATAGTTTTTAATATTATAAAAATGCGAAAGTAGTGCTTTATTTAAAGAAAGCACAGCTTTAGGATTTGAAAAATCAATTGATAAATCATTATATTTATTTTTTATAACATACTCTTCTAAAGATGGGTATGATTTTATTAATGTTTCAAATTCATATCTATTATTATGAACATTTCTTTTATGTAGTTTTTTAATTTCTAATTTTTTATTTGTCATTTATAATCTTATGTTTTTTTTGTAATTATAGCTAAGTATTTACTCTACAAAGCTTGTGCTTGGATAAATCTAGAATAATGACCTTCTTCTTGAGATAATTCATTATGTGTTCCTACTTCAACGATTTTACCTTCATTTAATACATAAATCCTATTTGCATTTTTTACTGTGCTTAATCTATGTGCAATTGTAATTACTGTTTTATCTTTTAATATATCATTTAATAAAGAGAATAGTTTTGTCTCCGTATGAACATCTAAAGCAGAAGTTGATTCATCAAATATTACAATAGAAGGATCTGCTATTATCATTCGGGCAATTGATAATCTTTGTCTCTGTCCTCCACTTAATCTAATTCCATTTTTTCCAACAATAGTATTTAATTTATCTTTCATATGATGTACTAAAGAATCTAATTGAGCTATTTTTAAAGCTTTATATATCTCTTCATCTGTAATATTTTCATGCCCCATTGTGATATTAAATCTAAGAGTATTATTAAATAAAATAGGCATTTGTAAAACTAAAAATACTTTTTTTCTTAAAGTAGACTTTTTAAGTTTATGAATACTTTGATTATTATATAAAATATCTCCATCTTTAATTGTATAAAAAGATGAGATACACTGAGCTAGAGTAGTTTTTCCACTTCCACTAGCTCCAATGAATGCAATTTTTTCGCCTGCTTTAATTTTTAAAGATATGTATTTAAGAATTTGTTTATCTTTATTATAAGAAAAGTTAAGATCTTTAATCTCAAAATCTATTTTTTCAGAATTAATTAATTCTTCATTTGAATCAACTTCAATTTCAAGTTCTAGAATTTTATTTAATCTTGTAATTGCAGCTCTTGCGGAAGCTAGGGCATATTGCATAGATATAATATCTTGAATAGGAGTAATAATAAACCAAATATATCCAAACATTGCAAACATTAAACCAATTGATAAATCACTATAAGCTACCATAATTAAACCACTAGCTCTTAAAATCTCAAATGTCACTAAAAATATAGTAAATGAGAATCTTTCATAAGCCAAACTTTTAAATGAATATTCGTTAGATTTTTCTTGAATATCTTTTGCTTTATTAATTGATTCATTAAAAAAATGATTTTCTTTATTAGATGCTTTTATTTGAGAAAATAATTCTAGAATTTCTGAAATATTATTCTGGAAGTTTGAGATTGATTCATTTTCTTCTTTTTTAAGATGTACAACATTTTTAGATATTTTTTTAGATAATAACATTATTAAAGGTTGTATTGTTAATATCATTATTCCCATAAGTGGGTGAATAATAATTAATACAGCTGAGACAGCTATTAAAGTTAAAATTGAAGCAATAAATTTTGAAGATGTTTTTAGTATAAAATCATCAAGTGTATTAACATCAGTTATTAAATTGGCAGATATTGCCCCTGAACCTAAAGTCTCATATTCATTAATTGAAAGTTTTTTTAAATGATTTAATAGTTTTTCTCTAATTTTAAATGTAACATATTTTGAAATTTTTGTAAAAACTTTAGAAATTATAATACTTAATAAAAAATATATTATTCTTAAAAATATTACTGATAAAGTTATAATGATTATATAATATAAAGTAGATCCTAAACCAAAAGCATTATCTATTATAGAAGTTAAGTATGAGCTTTTATCTAATAATACTTCATCAACTAACATAGGTAAAAGTAAAGGAATTGGTATTGAAATAAGTATTGCAAAAAGAGTTACTATTTGACCAAAAATTAGATCACGTTTTTTCTCTAACATTAAAGCAAAAATGCTTTTAAATGTAATTTTATTCATATTAAACTCTTTTAAAAAGAGTTTAATAGAATTAGTCTTAAGAAAGGATTTTATTCAGAGTATTTTTCATAATTGTAAATTCTTTGATTTCATCTTTTAATCTTAAGTTCTCTAAATACATTTCAATGGCTTTTTTTAATTGTTCTGATATTTTACCAGTTGAAGCTGATTTATTAATAGTATCAGGTTTATAACCAATTTCTGCAGCTAATCTTTTATATGTAAGGTGTAAATCTTTACATACTTGTTTAATAATATTTGGATTTAATTGAATATATAAGTCTTCAATAGAAATATTAAAACTTTGAGCTACTTCAAGAACTAAATCTTTTTTTTCTAAAAGGTTTAATCTATTTAAATAAGCTTTTGAATTAGGTTTATAAATATTAAATTTTTCTTTTAAAATTGAACAAAATAGTTTTTTACCATCACAGCCAATCATGTATTCAAAAGATTTAACTAAATCATTTTCTTCTCTATGTTTAAATTCTTCTATAAACATTAAAGAATTAACTTTACTTGATTTTGTTTTAATTTCTTTATACTCTTCGAAAGTAATATCAAAGTTACCATGGTTTAAATCAACGCAAATTGATTCTTCTGGCATATTACCATTTACTTTAATATGAAAATTTGTTTGATCATCTCTATTGTTTGAATAAACATTAACTAAATTATCAATCTTTAACATATAATTTGATAAGAAATCATTAATAACTTCTTCTACTTCTGGAATGTCTGTATAAACACACTCTTGATCTCTTACAATATAAGGTACCGAGTTAAATAATTTTCCGACTTGAGCCATTTTATATCCTTTTTCCCTAGATAATTTATTATAGTATAAATTTAATAATTAAAAGCTTATTTAAATACAATTTACACATAATTTAAGCAGATAAAGCATAATTAATTTTTAATATTTAAAATTATAATTTTTATTAAATATTTTAAGATAAATAAATAACAAAAATATATATTAATAAAACGCTATAAAGTAGTATATAAAGGAAGTTCTAAATTAAAATTAGATGTTAGATGATTTTTTATTAAAAAAATTAATTTTAATTATATGGGGAAAATAGAAAAAATGACATTTGATTTAATATTAAAGAATTTTTAAATTTGATGAAAAGTAACAAAAAATTAACACTTTTAGACTAATAATCTTGAAACTGCGTTCTGATTTATATTATTTCCTTGTGCTAAAGTTAATAATCCTATTTGAGATAAAATATTAGCTTTTGAGAAATTACCAATTTCTTTAGCAATATCACTAGAAGATAAAATACTATTTGCTTCTTGTGTTTGAGTATAAAGAGATTGTAAAGATCTTCCTGTACTTTCGAATTGACTTTGAGAAGAACCTAGTTCTGATCTAAATTCATTTAATGTATCTAATGCTGAATCTACTTTATCTAAATAAGATCTTGCAGTTGAAGAGTCAAAACTTGCTCCCGTTTCTGAGAATATTGATGATAAGTTTAAACCAAGAGTATTAGCTTGAATTTCCGATGTCTCAATAATATCAGCAGAATTTTCTCCTGATTGTATTTGTAGTGCAGTACTTGCTGCTTGAGAATCTTCACTCTCTTGTAAAATATATTTACCATTATAATTAGTAGAACTAGCAATTTGGTCAATACTTTGTGCTAGTTTTTGGATATCTTTTAAAATTAGTTCTCTTCCATCTGCTGATGTTGTATCAGTAGAAGCTTGTAGTAATTTTTCTTTTATAGTATCTAAAAGTTTACTTTGCTCACTAATTGAATTATCTCCAATTTGAGTAAATGCAACTGCTGAGTTTACATTAGATAAAGCTTGTGAATAACCTGAACTTTGACTTTGCAAGTTATTGGCAATACTTAAAGATGCAGCATCATCACTTGCTGAATTTAGTCTGCTTCCCGTAGATATATTATTTAAAGCATGGTTGGCATTTAAATAAGGGCTTTGATTTAAAGAAATATTACTGTTGATTTGCATAATTAATCCTTACAATTAAATCTATATGCAAATATATTAGTCTTTTTACTATTAAGATTATATTAAGTAATTGAACTAGTTATGAAGAAAAATAATTTTGTGAGTGTTTTGTTGTTTAATGTAATTAATAAGAAGATCAAGGCATTTTTTATAAAAAATACAGAAAAAAAAAGGCCTGAAAAACAGACCTTTTAAATAAATAATATTATTTTTTAGATTTTCCAGATACAGCTTCTTTTAAAGATTTTCCAACTTTAAATTTAGCAACTGTAGTAGCAGGTACATCAACAGTTCTGTCAGTTCCTGGTACTTTTGCAGTTCTCGCAGCTCTATCAGCTGTTGAGAAAGTTCCAAAACCGATAAAACTTACAGTTTCTCTTTTAACTAATGTTTCAGTAATTGTTTCAAGTACTGCATCAACAGCACCTTTTGCGTCTTTTTTAGATAGTCCAGCTTTAGCTGCAATTGCGTCAATAAATTCTGCTTTATTCATAGTTTAACCCTTTGTTTTAATTAGATATGCAAACTTTATACTATCTAAGCTTACAAATACCTAAAAGTAGGGGATAATCTAAAAATATGTTTTATAAATGTTTGTAAATTTCTAATAAGATGACTTTAAACTAAGTAATCTACAACTATTTTCAAGTATTGCTATCTTCTTTGTAAGTTCATTTAAATCTCTATCATATACATATGCTCCAACACCTTTTATAATCATGATATGGTTTTGAGATTCTTTTAAATATTTTGTAATTTCTAAAGCATTTCTTCCATACCAAGTTTCAAAATCACCTGGATCATATATAGGGATTTCACCAAATGTTGTTTTTCCAAAATAATCTTCAAATACAATACTGTCATGTTCAAAAGTATAAGCTGTTGTATAAATAGGCACTCCAAAAGCAATATATTTTGCTTCGTGTATATTATTGTATATAGTTGCGTGTATATGAGATTCAATACTTGCAATATTCCATCTATAATCTTGTTTGTTAACTGATAGTTCACAATAAGAGTTATCGTCCATTTTATCAAAAACTGCATCAGCTTTATTAATTAAAAAACTCTTATTATCAATTTTTGCCGAAATAGCACCGTGGTATATTCCAAAGAAGTTTTTACTAAACATAGTCAAAGATAAGTTAGATAGTAAATTTACCATTTTTTTATCGTGCATTTTAAAAGCCTTAAATTATAATTTTGCTATGATATCGAAAATATTATAAGGATGTATTTAATGATAATACCACATATACCTGTTCTTTACAAAGAAACACTAAAAGCTTTCGAAGATATCAATGAAGCTTACATAATCGACTGTACAACAGGTTATGCAGGACATTCTGAAGGTCTACTTGAACAAAATGAGAATATTAAATTAATTTGTAATGACCAAGATGACGAAGCTTTAGAGTTCTCAAAAACTAGATTAGAGCAATTTTCTTCAAGAGTTACATTTAATAAGGGAAATTTTGAACATGTTTTAGACAAATTTAAAGATTTCGAAATTAGAGGAATTTTAGCTGATATTGGTGTTTCTTCTTTACAATTAGACAAAAAAGATAGAGGTTTTTCTTTTACAAGTGAAACTTTAGATATGAGAATGGACCAAGGTCAAGAGCTTGATGCTAACTTTGTTGTAAACTCTTATTCTCAAGACGAATTAGAAAGAGTTTTTAAAGAGTGTGGAGAAGTTAGAGAATATAAAAAAGTAGCTTCACTAATAGCTTCTAATAGACCTTTTACATCTGCTAAACAATTAGCTGAGTTTTTATCTCAAAAAATGTATAAAGGTAAACTTCATCCAGCAACACTTCCTTTTCAAGGAATTAGAATTGAAGTTAATGATGAACTAGGAGTTTTAACAAGACTTTTTGATTCAATAGAATTATCAAAACCTAAAAATTGTGTTATTGCAATTATTTCATTTCACTCACTAGAAGATAGAATAGTAAAAAACTATTTTAAAAAATGGAGCAAAAAATGTCTTTGCCCAAGTGAAGCATTTAGATGTACTTGTGGAAATGATAATGCTTTAGGAAAAGTAATAACTAGAAAACCTATTATTCCTACAAAAGAAGAAATAAAAGAAAATGTAAGATCTAGAAGTTCAAAATTAAGGATATTCAAGTTTGATTAAACTAAATGCTAAAAATTCTCTTATTATAGCTTTATCTTTTATGGCAGGTGTTTTAATATTATATTTTCCAAAAATATATATAAAAAATAACATCTACTATACTTCAAAAGATATAAACAAGTTATATAACCATTATACTTCTTTAAGAGAAGAAAATAGATTTTTAGTACAACAACTTGAAGATATGAAATTTAAGAATCAGATTATTGATTCTTTAATTATTAATACCTTGGATAAACAATGATTAAATATATTATAGAATTCGCATTAAAAAAACCAATTTTAAATCACTTATTATTGGCTTTTTTATTTATGTTATCAGTTTTTTCATACCAGCATATAGCAAAAGAAATTTTCCCACCTGCAAATATGCAATCTATTTCTGTATCTGGCTCTTATCTAGGTGCTAGTTCAGAACTACTTGATAAAATAATAGTTGAAGACTTAGAAAATGATTTTGCTTCTATTTCTTCTGTTACAAATATTTCAACGACAATTAAAAATGGTTTTTTTAGGATAGTTTTAAAAGTAAAAAACAATGTTGAATCTAAAGACATTATTTCAGATGTTAAAAATATTATTGCTCAAAATAAAACTAATTTACCATCTGATATGGATGAATTAAGAGTAAAAGAAGTTATTAATAAATTTCCTTTAATAACTTTAGTTTTAAATTCATCTCTGCCAAAAGAAGACTTGTTAAAAATTACAAAAGATCTAAAACGACAAATTGTAAAATTAAAAGATTTAGCAGAAGTAAATATTTGGGGAGATACAAAAAAAGAGTTAGAAATAGTTTTTAATGAAGATAAAATTAAAGCTTATTCTTTATCTGTTCCTGAAGTTACACGTGCTGTTGCCGCTTTAAGTAATATTTTTCCACTAGGAATTATTAAAGATAAAAGTAAACACTATTATTTAGGTACTTTTAATGGTGAAAAAGATTTAAATAAAATACAAAACCAAATTTTATATATTAATAATCAATCCTTATATTTAAAAGATATAGCAGCGGTTAATTATATACTTGAAGATAAGAACTTTATTTCTCACTTTAATGGAATAAGAGATATTTCAATTGGTATTAATAAAAGTGAAGAGGGTGATGCAATTTCTTTAACAAAAGAGATTAAGAGAATTATGTTTGATTTCTCTAAAAAATACCCAGAAATAGAATTTAACTCTCATACCGATACATCGGTATGGATTAAAAATAGATTTAATACAGTAGTTTCAAATATATTATTTGGTTTATTTTTATTATTTTTAGCTTTATTGTTTTTTATTAATGCAAGAATTGCAATAGTTGTGGCAATTGGAATTCCAACATCGTTTATGATAGCTTTAATTGCTGCTGATTATTTTGGATATTCATTAAATATGCTTTCTCTCTTAGGTGCTCTATTAGCCCTTGGCATGTTAGTAGATGAAGCTATTGTTGTAGGTGAAAATATTTATAGACACTTAGAAATGGGTAAAAGTAAATATGATGCTGCCCTTGATGGTGCACTGGAAGTTTATCCTGCTGTTTTAACAGCAACAGCTACGACAATATTCGCTTTCTTACCTATTTTAATGATGACGGGTGAGACAGGAAAGTTTATGAAAATTCTACCTATTATGATAAGTATTTTATTAATTGCTTCTCTTTTTGAAGCTTTTTTCTTTTTACCTTTACATGCAAAAGAATTATATAATGTTCACACGCATAAAAAACGTTCAGATATTATTTGGGATAAAAGTAAAAAGATTTATAAAAAGATTTTAAATTATTTATTAGAGAAAAAGTATATATCTTTTTTTACTATGGTAATTTCAATTCTTTTTTTGACTTATGTTTTAGCTATTAATTCAAAATTTACTTTTATGCCTGAGTTTGATACTACTCAAGTGTTCGTAAATGGCTCTGTAGGTGTTGGAAAACAACTATTACAAACAGAAAAACTAGTAAAAGAAATTGAAGATAAAATATTAAAAGAGTTTGATTTCTCAAATAATCTAGCTTCTGTATCTTCTGTAATTGGATTAAGACTTGATGGTAAAAATCAAATACAATCAGAAGAATTTTATTTTCAGATTTTTGTGAATTTAAATGAAAAAAAACCATCAAATCTTTTTGATAAATATATAAATCCTTATTTATCTCCAAAATACGATGATTCTAATATGATAAGAGAAAAAACAGCTCAAGTAATACAAGAAGAGTTAAAAGTTTTATTAAAAGATTTTCTTGTTTCTGATAAATTCGCAGAAATAAAAGTATTTGTTCAAAAAGCAGGTTTAGTTAAAAACGATTTTGAACTAGCTTTATCTGGTGATAAAATTAAAGTAAGTGAAGCTATTAAAAAAATCAAAAATAAATTACATAGTATTTCTGGTGTATCAAATATTGCAGATGATATTCTAGAAGGAAATGTAGATTTGAAATTTAAAATAAACTCTTATGGTCAAAGTTTAGCTTTAAGTGAAGAGTATTTAATAGGACAAATTAAACCTATGTATTTTTCTTCTACATATTCAAAAATGTTTGATGAAAATGGTTTAGTTAATATAATATTTAAAAGTATAAATAAAGATCTTTTTTCTTCTTTAAATAGTCTTGAAATTACTTTGCCTAATGGGAATAAAGTATTATTAAAAGATGTAGTGACTTTTCATGAATTTAAAGCTTATTCTCAAATCTTTAAAGAAAACTCTTTAAGAATTGTATCTTTGTCAGCTTCTTTGTTAAAAGTTACTTCTAATGAAGTTTATAAAGAATTAGACCCATTATTAAAAGAGTTAAAAAAAGATATAACTATTATTATAAAAGGTGAAGAAGAAGAAAACCAAAAAGTTCAAAAAGAAATGATGAGATCAGCATTATTAGCTGTTGTTCTTATATTTATATCTTTAGTATTTATGTTTAATTCACTAGTTAAACCATTAATTATTATTTCAACTATTCCTTTATCAATTTTAGGAGTAATTATTGGACATATTATTTTAGGAATAAATATTACTATGCCTTCTTTAATTGGTATTGTTGGACTTGCAGGAGTTATTGTAAATGATGGAATTATTATGATGGATTTTATTAAAAAGTCAAAGAACTTAAAAGAATTAGAAGAATATGCTTTAATGCGTCTTAGACCTATATTATTAACATCTTTAACAACAATCTTAGGATTATCAACTTTAATCTTTTTTGCGTCAGGACAGGCTTTAATATTACAACCTATGGCAGTTGCTTTAGGATTTGGAATATTATTTGCTACTATTTTAAATTTATATTATGTTCCTATGTTATATAGGCTTATATATTTAAAACATGCAGCTTAAAAAGAGTTCTTTAAAGAACTCTTTTTAAGATCTAATTTATTTATCTTTTTTTCTTAATTCACTCACTTGCAAACCTCCAATTCCCCAATTATCTAAAGGAACTTCTTCAATTGTTACAAAAGTAGTTTTTCTATTTTTATTTAATACTTTTTCTAAAAGAGTAGTTGCACCTTCAATTAAAGCGGCTTTTTGTTCTTTTGTAACACCTTCATCTGTAATCTTGATATGTACGTATGGCATTTATATCCTTTAAATATCTAATTTATATGAATTTATTTTAGCAGAAATAAGAAATATATAAGAATAAATAAGATTATATTAGATAAAATTCTGTTTCTAAAACTGTTTTTGATGAGATATTATCAGGTAAAATTAAATATCTAAAAAAAGACTTTTCAAAATACTGGCAAAAAGAGTTATTAGATATAAAAATTGAAAATGATAAAATAGTTTATTCACAAAAAAATGTTAAAAAAATTAGAATTATAAATACTTTAGGTAAAGATAAACCACAAATTATTATTGAATGTTTATCTGTAAATAGAAACTCAGAATTAAAACAATTTGATTTTTTCTTAGGATCTATTTTAGAGCAAAAAAATACTGTAATAGTTGACGAAAGAGACGAAATAATTAAACAGCTTTTAAAAGAAAAAGAAGATATGCAAAACTCAATGACTAAAGACTTTTTAACATCTTTACATAATAGACAAAAGTTAGATTTAGACCTAAAAACATTTATTAATAGAATTGATGCTTCTTTATTAAGTCTTGTATTTGTTGATGCAGATAAATTTAAAAGTATAAATGATATATATGGACATAGTGTAGGAGATGAAGCATTAAAACATTTATCTTACAAACTTAAATTATATTGTACATCTCTTAATGCAGAAGCATATAGATATGGTGGAGAAGAATTTATTTTATTATGTTTTAAAGATAAAAGTGAATTAATACCTATTCTAAATAATTTAAGAATTGAAATAAAAAGAGATAAAATTAAAAATACAGATTATAATATTAATCTTTCAGTATCAATGGGAATTTCTTTTTGGAGAGATGTTACATCTATTAAAGAACTTTTAAAAGTTGCAGATGATAATTTATTTAAAGCAAAAGATCAAGGCAGAGATAGAATTATTTATAACTAGAAGTAAAACTTCTAGTTATAAAAACTATTTACCGATTTTTTCAGCAATTGCTTTGATGTCAGCAGCAGATAAAGAAGCTACTTGACCTTTCATAAGACCTTTCATAACTCCACCGTATGAACCATCTTTATAACCATTTAAAGCAGCAACTATTTCTGATTTAGTAAAGTTTTTAATAATTTTAGATTTACCTAAAGCTTTTTTACCACCATCAACACCATGACACCCAGCACATTTAGCAAAAGGGTTAGCAGATAGGGCAGTTGCAGCCAGAATACAGGCAGTTAAAATTAATTTTTTCATTATAGATCCTTGTTTGATTTTTTGTATTTTAATCTAAAATAAATAAAAACTAGATAACTTTTTACAAAAATGACACAAAATATTTGAAATTTGTAAAAAAATGATGAAAAATGAGGTTTTTTAGAAGAAAAGCCCTTTAAATGGTCTTTATGATAATGAATATTAGTATATTTTAGCTAGAAGCTTGACTTCTAGCTAAACAAACTATTTACCGATTTTTTCAGCAATTGCTTTGATGTCAGCAGCAGATAAAGAAGCTACTTGACCTTTCATAAGACCCTTCATAGGACCTCCGTAAGAACCATCTTTATAACCATTTAATGCTTTGATGATATCAGCTTTCGCCATATCTTTAATAATTAAAGATTTTCCTAAAGCTTTTCTTTCACCATTAGCACCATGACAGCCAGCACATTTAGCATATGGATTAGCAGAAGCTACAGTTGCAGCCAGAATACAGGCCATTAATATTAATTTTTTCATTTTATCTTCCTTTGAATTTGTATTATTTTAATCTAATATTAAATATAAATTCTTGATTTAAATCAAAGTGAGCTTTAAATTAGTGAATTTACATAAAATAAGCTTAATATTATTGATTAAATAATTAATTAATTAAATTTTAATATAAAATGATAATCAATATTAATACTTATCTAAAGTAATACTAAATAAGAATTGTGTATATTAAATATATTAATTTTTTAGGAGAAAGAATGAAATATATAAAAAATAGTATAAATTTAGAAAGTGGAAATATTAATGCTAAAAGAGAAGAAATAAAAGAGTATTTTCTTCAAACTTATGAATTAGATGAAAAACTATTTTCATTATTAAAAAAAGAAGAATTTATTTATAAACAAGCAAATAAATTAAGACATCCAATAATATTTTATTATGCTCATACAGCAATATTTTTTATTAATAAATTAAATCTTGCCAAAATAATAGACTATACGGTGAATAAAAAGTTTGAGAATATTTTTGCTATTGGTGTTGATGAAATGTCTTGGGATGATTTAAATGATTCTACTTTTGCCTGGCCTTCTTTTGCTGAAACTAAAGAATATAGAGATAAAGTAAAAGATATTGTTTTAAATTTAATTGATACAATTGAATTCACTTTTCCTATAAACTTTTCTAGTGATATGTGGGTTATTTTAATGGGAATTGAACATGAAAATATTCATATTGAGACGAGTTCTGTTTTATTAAGAGAATTAGATTTAAAATATTTAAAATCTGAAGAAGTTTTTATTTATAATAATAAATCTTCAAATAAATATATAAAAAATGAATTAATTGAAGTTAAGGGCTCAAATATTATTTTAGATAAAAATAGAGATAATCCTATTATATATGCTTGGGATAATGAATTCTCTCATCATCACGCACTAATAAAAGATTTTAAAGCTTCTAAATATTTAGTTTCAAATGCAGAGTTTTTAGAATTTGTAGAATCTAATGGTTATTTAAAACTACATTATTTCTCAGAAGATGCTTTAAAATGGTTAAAACATTCAAATGCTAATAAACCAAAATTCTGGATAAAAAAAGAAGATAAATATTATTTAAGAGAAATTAATAGAATAGTTGAACTTCCTTTATCTTATCCTGTAGAAATTAATTTTTATGAAGCTCAAGCTTTTTGTAAATATAAAAGTGAAATTCTAGGATATGAAGTTAGACTTCCTAGTGAAGATGAGTATTATGCTTTATATAATTATACAAATGCTAAAAATAAGAAATCAAATATAGCTTTAGAGCATTTTAATACTTGTGATATAAATAAATATTCATTTGATGACTTTTATGATGTAAAAGGTAATGTATGGCAGTGGACTTTAACACCTATGTATGCATATGATGATTTCAAAACTCATGAAGTTTATGATGATTTTACATCTCCTACATTTGATGATAAACATTATTTAATAAAAGGAGGATCTTTTATGTCTTTAGGAAATTTAGGCTCAAAAACAGCTAGGTATGCTTTTAGAAAATACTTTTATCAGCACTCTGGTTTTAGATATGTAAGTTCAGATAATGAATATAGAGAAAAACTAAATGATAATGTATATGAAAGTGATGAATCTATTTCTTTATACTGTGAGTTCCATTATGGGGATGAATATTTTAATGTTAAAAACTTTCCTAAAGAATCAGTTGATTTATTAAAACCATTTTTAAAAGATATAAATACAAAAAAAGCTTTAGACCTAGGATGTTCAGTAGGACGTTCATCTTTTGAATTGGCTAAGTATTTTGATGAAGTATTAGGTATTGATTTTTCTACAAATTTTATTAACATTGCAATTAAACTTAAAAAATATGATTTTATTTCATATAAAGATAAAAAAGAAGGTGAGATATTCTATAAAAAAGATATGTCTTTAAAAAAACTAGGTTTAGAAGAACTTAAAAACAAAGTTACATTTAAACAAGGAGATGCTTGTAATTTAAAAGAATCGTATATAAACTATGATTTAATATTTTGTTCAAACTTAATTGATAGATTATATTATCCTAAAAAGTTTTTAGATGATATTCCTTCTCGTGTTAATAAAAATGGTCTTTTAGTAATTTTAAGCCCTTATACTTGGTTAGAAGAATATACACCTAAAGAGAACTGGTTAGGAGGGTATCTTAAAGATGATAAAGAAATAAGTACTCTTAATACTTTAAAAGATGAGTTAAAAAACTTTGTTTTATTAGATACTATTGATGTACCTTTTGTGATTAAAGAAACAAATAGAAAGTTTCAGCATTCAATTTCTCAAATGTCAATATGGAAAAAACTATGATTATATAAT
>JABSOL010000277.1 GCA_013215985.1 Campylobacteraceae bacterium | reverse complement strand
TCTTTTCCTTTCACAAAACTTCAAAAAAAAATTTTTTTTAATTCCCTCATTAAAATTAATACTATTCGTAGTTACATAACACTGTTTCTATTATAGTTTTTTTCAGTATTAATATATGAAAATAAAGTCATAACTCTTTCTTTTGCATTTGGAAACATATCTTGATATTTTGCATAAATCATAGCAAGTTTTAGAATGTGTTCTTTATTATTATTTTTCTTTATATTTTTAAACCATTTATTATAATAGAATAGACCTTCTTTTGTATGTGGAAAACTGTAGTATTGATTTAAAAATAACATGGCTTCTAAATCACCATTATTTGCTTTTTCTATATAAACTTTTTTCTTTTGGTCATTTTTAATATATACATTATTTGATGCGCAAGATGCAAAAAATAATAAAATAAATATAAATAATAATGTTTTTACTAATGTCATTGGAGTCCTTTTTCTATGTGTCAAAATAGTATCATTTTAGTTCTTAATAAATAAAATAATTAGTAGATAATATATTTAGAATTCATTGATTAATGTAAATTATACAATTTAATAATCTTATGATCTAAAATTATTTCAAAAGAAAATCTGCTTATAAAAACTGAAATCATTGCTTTTTTAAATGATTAAATATGGGGACTTCCTGTTGAAATGAGACATAGAGATTTATACTTTTGACCTATGAAAAGAATTTATGACTGTTGTAGATCTTTATAATACGATTATGGATTATAAAAAAAGATATTATTTTTATTTAGACACTTAAGTGAAATGTAAGAGAGTCAATTAATACAGTTCCAAAATCATAGTAAATTAAAGATTAGTAAAGAAATATATAATCTTTTTCAATGATTTTGGAAACATAACTTTATAATTAAACTATCTTCTACTTACAAAGAGGGGCGTGTAATTACAGTCTTTACCTTCTGTATTAGTTTTGTAGTTTTAATTTCCAATATTTTTCTTTTTCTTCATTTTTCATTTCATCTTTTGCATTTTTATATAAAAATACCATTCTTTTTATATAATATTTATCATTTTTCTTTGCAAGAACTTCACTCCAGTATAATGCTTTTTTATAGTTTTCTTTAGATTTATCTCTTGATTTTGAATAATATTTTGACAAATACTCTATAGATTTTAAGTGATTATCATTAGCTAATTTTGTAAAATAATTTAATGATTTTGTCTTCAATTCTTGATTACTTGTTCGTTTGTAATAAGTAGCTAAATTAAACATAGTTATTTTATCTTCTAAAGCAATAAGTATTTGCATAAGAGCAAGAGCTTTTTCTTTGTTAGTTCTATTATAAGATCTAAGTAAAGCTTTTATTGCTTTAACATCTTTGTATTCAACTAGTTTATTTAACGCTAACATTTTATGTTTGTAAGATTTTGTTTTTGTTACAATATTTCTTAATACTAAAATATCTTTACTATTAAGATTTAACTTTTCATATTCTAATAATTCTTTTTTGTATTTATATTGATACGAATACGAATATATTTTTTCATATAAATCGCTTATATTTTTTTCATTCTTAGAATTTATTATATAATCAAAGTACTTCTTATAATCTGTATAGTTTTCTGGCATATATCTTCTTGCAGACTTTTTTTGTAAGGCTAAAATTAATATAGCTTTTCTATTATCTTCTGCTGCAAGTTTTTCTAAAATTCTATAACTTTTACCATACTTAGCAATTTTCATATAAAAAGAGGCTAAAACAAATAAACCTTCATTACTTTTCTCTAAATTATTTTTCATTTCAAAATATTTATTTTTATCTTTTATTTTTTTAGAATAAAGATTAAGCAATATTCTTTTAGCTTCTATATTAGAATTTGAACTAGATAATTCATAATATTTATGTGCTTTATCTTTTAGTTGATTATGGATAATTTTTTATGTCTACTTAATTAGTTTTTGTACTATAATTCTCTAAATCCGTTTTTTGGTAAGCTCCACTTACAAAATAGGTTAAAGTTTTTAATAGTCGCTTGGCATTTTGCCTTCCTTGTAATACCGATTTACT
>JABSOL010000276.1 GCA_013215985.1 Campylobacteraceae bacterium | reverse complement strand
TATTTTGATTTGTCTTAAAAATGTATGATGCAAGATATTTTGCTTAATAAGTATATGTGTATATAGTATACATATAATAAAAACGTGTCGATAAATGCACATATAATCGACATAAAAAAAGTGCCAGTTTACCAGAAAAAACCTTAATAAGCAATGCAGTATCTATTCCTAATTCTCTTTTCTATTTCATCTTTATCTAAAATAGAATTTGTATTTTGATCATAAATTTCATTTAAACTAAGAGTAAACTCTTTTGATACTATCCAAGTAAAGTTTATTTTTTCAATATGTGTTTTATTTGAAATCACAGATATAAGAACTTCTGTTTTAGGACTTGTTGATACACAAATTTCACATGAGAATAATAAAGAGTGTAAAAAAAGTAATAAAAATATTACTTTTTTCATTTATTAGAGTTTTTGATTGAATTTGCTACTTTTATTAAGTTATTTTTCCAATCTAAGGCTAAAGGATCAATGTTTACAACTTTACCGTTAATAGATGAAGCTATTTTTTTAGCTGAATTTTGAGAGAACTGAGGACTTACAAATACTATTTTAATATTATGTTCTTTAGCTTCTTTAACTAATTCTATAATTTCTTTAATTTTAGGATTTTTACCTTCTTTTTCAACAGCTATTTGTTCTAAGTCATAAGCTTTTGCAAAATAATTCCAAGATGGATGAAATACCATAAATGCAGTATCTTTATTATTTACAAGAATATTTTTTATTTTTGTATCTAAAGTATTTATCTCTTTTATAAAGTTTTTGTAATTAGATGTATAAAAGTCTTTATTTTTTTTATCTATATTAATTAATGCTTCTAATATAGTTTTAGCTTGAATTTTAACTAATGAAGGATCTAACCAAATATGAGGATCTAAACCATCGTGATTATGTTCATCATGGTCTTTTTCTACGTGATGAGTTTCATTTTCGCCATGTTTTTCATGATGTTTATGTTCATTATGGTCTTTTTCTACGTGATGAGTTTCATTTTCCCCATGTTTTTCATGGTGTTTATGTTCATCATGGTCTTTTTCTTCGTGATGAGTTTCATTTTCATCATGATCTTCATGATGTTCATGTTTTACCATTTCTATTTTATGAATATTATCAGCTGTATCAACTATGATCATATTTTTATTAGAATATTTAAATTTTTCTAACCAAGAATTTTCAAATGGTACATCAATAGAGAAGTATATTTTTGATTTTGATAATTTTCTCATTTGAGAAGTTTTAGGAGAATATGTTGCTGGTGAAAAACCTGGTTTTACCATTACATTTACATTCACTTTATCTTTTGCAATTTGTTCTACAAAATATTTCTGGGGTAATATACTTACTGTTACATCATATGCAAAAGCATAAATACTTAAGAATATTGAGATTAATATATATTTCATTTTTTGTCCTTTTTGCAACTAAGGTGCATTTCTGAAAAGAATAATATACTAAGAAAGCTTTAATGCAACTTAGTTGCATATTCTTTTATGATATAATCTTATATGAAAAACATAGAAGAATTAATATCAAATACTAATATAAAACTAACATCTGCAAGAATGGCTATTTTAGAGATTTTATTTGAATCAAGTAAACCCTTGTCATATGAAGATATAAAAAATAAATTATCTATGGATAAGGCAACTTTTTATAGAAACATTAGTAAATTTGAAGAAGAAAATATAGTTAACTCTTTTGAATCAAATGATAAAAAAAGATATTTTGAAGTTAAAAAGAATGCACACTCTCATTTTATTTGTTCTGAATGTTCTAAAATAGAGTGTATACATAAAGAAGCTAATATACAATTAGCTGGCTACCAAATTGATAATATTATAATTAAAGGTATATGTAAAACTTGTATAGAGAATAAATGATAAGTTTATATATACAAATATTTATTTTATTTTGTTGTCGCACGCTTTAGCTATTTTTTCGAGAAAAACAAAATCAGCATAACCCGATACAAATTGTCAACAAAATAAAATAATTAAATTATAAAAACGCGCATCAGCGCACACACAGAGAAGTTTTAATGACGCGCATGCGC
>JABSOL010000275.1 GCA_013215985.1 Campylobacteraceae bacterium | reverse complement strand
TAATTTAAATATTCTTATAATTACAGAGTAACAATATGTATAGTAATAATACTTTTGTATAAATATTGATTTATAATTAATTGTTTTCTACCCAATCATTGCACATACTTTATATTATAATTACTTATATAAAGGATACAAATGCAAAGAAGAAGTTTTATAAGAATAGCTATATTTACAAGTTTAAGTACACAAGTATTTGCAAAAGAAAAGAAGATTAAATTTTATAAATCTTTCTCTCAAGAATTAAATTTTCCAGATGTTTTAAAGCCTACTATTCATAAGAATGGATTAAAAGAATTTAACTTAAATTTAAAAGAATCACAAGTCTCTTTTTTACAAAATGTTAAGACAAAAACTTATGGAATTAATTCTTCTTTTTTAGGTCCTATTATTAAAGTTCAAAGAGGCGATGAGATTAAAATTAATGTATTAAATTCTTTAAAAGAAAAGTCTGTATTACATTGGCATGGTTTACATTTAGAAGGAAATTGTGATGGAGGACCAAATAGAAGTATAGATCCTAATTCTTCATGGACAACTCAATTTAAAATAAATCAAAGAGCTGCTACTTATTGGTATCATCCTCATACTCATGAAAAAACAGGAGAGCAGGTTTTTAAAGGACTTGCTGGTTTATTTATAATAGAAGATAAAGACTCTAACAAAGCAGATCTTCCAAAAGAATATGCAGTAGATGATATACCTTTAATAATACAAGATAGAAGATTTGATAACAAAGCAGAGTTTTTATATAAATACTCTATGCATGATGTAATGATGGGAGTAAAAGGAAATATATTTTTAGTAAATGGTGTAATAAGACCATATATAAATGTATCACCTAAAACTATTAGATTTAGAATATTAAATGGCTCTAATTCAAGGTTTTATTCATTTGAATTTTCAGATAAAAGAGGGTTTTATCAAATAGCAGGTGATGCATCTTTTTTAGAAAAACCTGTTGAGATGAAGAGTTTATTATTAGCTCCTGGACAGAGAGCTGAGGTAATAGTAGATTTAAGTGATTTAAAAAATAAAAGTATATACTTTGGAGATTCTTATTCAGATGAATCTTTACTAAAAATTAATGTAAAAGATGAAAAAGAACAAAAGTTTATTTTACCTTCAAACCTAACTAAAATTCATGAATATACTAATATAAAAGATCTAAGTTCATTAAAAAGAAGAGTTTTTACTTTAAATATGTCTATGGGGTTTTTAGGTATTAATGGTAGAAAAATGGATATGTCTTATATTAATGAAAAAGTAAGTTTAGGTGAAACAGAAATATGGGTAATTAAAAACCCTGGACGAATGCCCCACCCTTTTCACATTCATGGCTGTAGTTTTAGAATATTATCAAGAAATAAAAAACAAGCTTATTTAAATGAAAGAGCCCTTTTAGATACTGTTATAGTTTTTGGAAATGAAATAGTAGAAGTATTAGTACAATTTAATTATAAAGCTAGTAAAGAGTATCCATTTATGTATCACTGTCATATTCTAGAACATGAAGATGCAGGAATGATGGGTCAATTTACAGTAGAAGATAAAACTATATAGTTTTATCTTTTATTTAAATTTATGCTTTTATCTAAAAATTGAATTATTTCAATATTTTTTAATCTATTCTTTTTACCATTTCTATTTTAATATTGTGGATTCCCTGCTCACTTTAATAGTCCAAGAGCCAGTGATGGAATACTTGCATCATAAGGTCCAAAGCAAGCACCCACATTTTTGTAACATAATTATGAACACAAAAAATAAGAAACTGGTCAGACTGGCTAATCCCGTTGCAAATGGGTAATTTCGCCCTATCTTTTGGAGGGGCGAGAGCTCAAAGGGGGGACCCTCACAATATCAATTTTTTCATCCAACTGTTTACTAAAATGATTGTTACCATTGGATAGATCTTGATTTGAGGATGAAAATAATGGTATAGTTTGTCATGATTGGATGAACCATTCTCGAGTTTTGGGGCAAAATGGGGCAAAATCTGCCATCTTTGTTATGACGTCATTCACTTATGGTTGCATATTTTTGAATTTGGTTTTCTTTGTTGTATAGACCTCATTGAGTGGTTTTCAAAAATGTATAAG
>JABSOL010000274.1 GCA_013215985.1 Campylobacteraceae bacterium | reverse complement strand
GTAGATTTTTAAATCTACTTCAATTACTCATTTGATGATCTTAAAAACTTTCCCATTTTTCTTCATTCTTAACTACAGGAAGAATTGTAATTGATTCTTTCATCGCTTTTTCTATTGTTCTTCTTTCCGTTTTTTTGTAATCTAAATTAATATCATTTTTTCTTTCAACGCAAGAACTAGATTTATTTCTAATTGATGCTTCTGCTGACCTTCTTTCGCTACCTTCGTAATTTAAACTTAAATTTCTTTTTCTTCTATCTTGAATATCATCTTTCCCCATAAATTGTTTTTCATTAACACTATCAACAATTTTTTTAGAAATACCAGAAGTATTAATTGCAATATTATATGTTTCACTTGCAGCTTGTGCAATTTTTTGTGTTTGTTGATCTTGTTCTGATACTGCTATATTTATTTGTTCAATGCCAGATTGTTGTTCTTTTGAAGAGTTTGAAATATCATCCATTAGATTTAATGTTTTACTAATATTTTCATTAAGTTCTGAAAATCCATTAATCATACTTTGTGATATTTTTTTACCTTCTGCTGCTTTAATATTTGCAGAATTTACTAGTTCTTTTATCTCTTTAGCTGCTTCTGCTGATCTATTTGCTAAGTTTCTCACTTCTTGAGCAACAACTGCAAATCCTTTGCCTGCTTCACCTGCTGTTGCTGCTTCTACTGCTGCATTTAGTGACAGAATATTTGTTTGGAATGCAATTTGATCAATTACTGTAATTGCTGTATTAATTGAAATTACTTGTTCATTTATTTCATCCATAGATTTCATTGTTTTATTAGCTAAATCTTGTCCATTTTTAGTTGATTGTGTTAATGAACTAGCATAAGTAGACATTTGAGTAATTGATAGATTATTATTGGTTATTGTACTTGTTATTTCTTCTAAAGCAGCAGCTGTTTCTTCTAAAGATGTTGCTGCTGAATTTGAACTTATATTTAAAATCTCAACATTATTAAGTAGAGTTCCTGATGATGAGTTTAATGTTAATCCAATTCTTTTATTATGTTTTAACATTTCAGTAATTGAATCACCTAAAGAATTAAGACCAGACCCTAGTTGTTTTAAATGAGCTTTTGTATCTTTTGTATCAATCTTATTAAGATAATTATAATTCGTATATTCATCTAAAACTTTTAAGACAGAATCTATATTAAACTCGAAATTATCAGCCATTTTATTTAATAGATTAGTTAATTCACTTAATGATGAATTTGATGTTTTTACTTCTATTCTTTCAGATAAGTTCCCAAGTTCTAATTCTTTTAGTAAAACTAAAGTTTTAGAAATTAAAACTTTTTCATCTTCTAATAACATTTTTGTTTTTTGAATATTTTTATTAACATTCATAGACATCATACCAATTTCATCTTTTGTATGAATATTAATTTCTTCAACATCATTTTTTTCTTTATTCAAATAAGCAAAAAATCCAAGTAAACCTTTTTGAAAGTCTTCAATAGGTTGGATTATTGTTTTTTTAGAAATATAAATAATTAAAAATGAGATTAAAACTCCAGCAATAAGTGAAATAAGAATAATTTGCCAAATAATATCTGTAATTTCTTCTTCTGCATGTTCTTTCATAATATTAACTCTTTTTTCAATATTATCAACATATGCACCAGTTCCAATTATCCAGTTCCATTCTTTAAATCTTTTAACATAAGAAAATTTTTCTCTATTAAGACTTTCATTAGAGTTTTGCCAAGAATATTTAACTAAACCACCCTTATCATTAGCTAAACTCTTTTTAATCATTTCTTTAAAATAATATTTTCCTTTTGCATCAGTTTTATTAAGTAAACTTTTACCTATTAAATTAGTTTTATATGGATGCATTAACATAATGCCATCAGTATTATTTATCCAATAATAACCGTCTTTTGAGTATTTAATATGAGATAATTCATCTAATAACTCTTTTTTAATATTTTCTAAATTATCACTTGATGTTTCTTGTTTTGATTTTTCATAATAAGTTTCAATAACTTTATAAACTATTGAAATATAGTTTTCCAGTTCTTCTTCTTTTTCAGTATAGGCAGATTTTTTGTAATTCTGTATATTTTTCTCTGTTAAGTAATTAATTGCAAAAATAGATTTAATTGCAATAA
>JABSOL010000273.1 GCA_013215985.1 Campylobacteraceae bacterium | reverse complement strand
ATTATGTTTTCTAAATTTTTTAAAAGTTATACAGATAGTGATTTATTAGTATCTTTAAAACAAGCTACTTTTTCAGAATCAAAAGCTGACTCAATATTAAAAAATATACAATTAAACCATGTTAATGATGATATGAAAAGTTTTCTACACTTAAGTGCTGAAACAAATTCACTAGAAGCAGTAAAATGGTTAATACAAAAAGGTTTAGATTTAAACCTTTGTGATAAAAATGGAGATACTGCATTAATTTGTGCAGCTAAATCTGGATCAACACAAGCCGCAAAACTTTTAATTGAAGCAGGAGCAAACTGTGATATTAGAAATAATAAAGGAAGAATAGCAATTCAAGATGCTGTTAAATTTTCAAAAAAAGATATTTATACCTTATTATTGACTAAAACAAAAAAAATAAATAATATAGATTTAGATAAAAACAACCTTTTATTTGATGCAATAGATTCAAATAATTTAGAATTAGTAAGTGAAATCATTGAAAATAAAAAGGTTAAAACTGATAAAGAAGTACTTTTTTATGGTAATACTTATACAAATCCAGAGATTTTAAAACTTATTTTACAGGAATCTGATTCTGATTTAAATATAGAAGATAAAGAAGGTAAATCTCCACTGTTTTATATAGTAAAAAATGGTGCAAAAAGTATTGATACTTTTATGTATGCTATGAGTTTAGGATTAGATATTAATCATGTAGATCATCAAGGTAATACAATTTTAATGGAGTTAATACTTCATATTGAAAATGATTACGCAAGACTTAAGGATCTAACTGCCGATGAAAAAGTTCCATTATTAAATCTTATAGATATGATACCTTGGTTAATAGAAGAAGAAATTAACTATAACTTATATAATAAAGAAGGATTTAATGCTTTAACTTATGTAACAAGTGTTAATGATATGGATATTTTAAAAATTCTACTTGAATATGGAGTGGATCCTAACTTTATTGATACTTCTAATAATTCTGCTTTAGCAAATGCTGCAATGAAAGGTAGTTCAAATTTAGAAATAGTTTCACTTTTACTAAATTATGGAGCAAGACCTAATATTACTGACAACAGTAATAAAACTATTATTGAAAAATTAATAGAAACAGAACTTGTATTAAGAAATAATAAAAAGATAAAACTAAAAGATAAAAGAGATATTGATGAAAATCAAAATTATAGACAGGTATTAAATGAAATACTTCTTAATGGAGAAGTAAATTTAACTATGTTAAATTCAGATAACCAGCCTTATTTCTTTGATCCTGTTTACCATAATAATATTGATTTAGTTAAATCTTTAGTTAAATATGGTGCTGATATTAATCAAAGAGATCTTGAGAACTATAATATTGTTTATCAATTTATGGCAAGAAATACATCATTTAAAAAAGTAGCGGAACAAAGAGCATATTATGTTATGTTAAGACAAATTATAACTTTGGGTGCAGATGTAAATTCAAGAGATTCTTTTGGAGGAATTACACTTCATAAAGCTATTTTAGATAATGATATACAAACAGTTAAAATACTTATAAACTCTGGGGCAGATATTAATGCAGTAGATGGTAGAGGTAGAAATATGGTTCATAATGCTATGTGGCAAAATAAAGTAAAAGTATTTAGATTAATATTTTCATTCAATAAAAAATTAATTAATCAACCAGATAAATTTGGAGTTTTACCAATAAATTATGCAGCTTTTTTAGGATATACAGAATTAGTGGTTGAGCTTATTGATATTGGTGCATTTATAAATAATCCATTCAATAAAACTCAATATATTCATAACTTTTTAAAAAAGTTTCATAAAAATTTAACACCATTAGAAGATAATACTTCTAATCCAACAGATAGAGCAAAAGTTAAATCTTTAACTGAAAATATGAGAAAAGAATTTAATGTAGTAGTTAGATAAAACAATTAATTGTTTTATCTTTAAATACATTTATTTATAAGTTTAAATCTGAAAAATAAAGTTTTCAGATTTAAATATTTAAGATATAAGTATACACTTTAAAAGGATTGGAAAATATTTTGCTTTAAATAATTATGTTTGGGTAGAAAAAGAGCGAGAAATCAGTAAGTTATGTAAAAAACGAGAAATTACTCATGTTTTGATCATTTCTAAGTCACAGATATAAAGAAATATTTATTTAATT
>JABSOL010000272.1 GCA_013215985.1 Campylobacteraceae bacterium | reverse complement strand
TTTATAATTTTAACTATGTCCTTTTCATTCATTGATTTCATACATTATTATATAATTATTTTTCTTAATAGATAAATAAGTAATAAATATTCTAATTAATTTATTAAATTTACAAAATGAATTGATAATTAATATCATTAGTGTTATAATACAAAAAATATTTAGGAGTTTTTATGAAAAACATGATTTTAAAATCACTTTTAGTTACATCTTTATTAAGTACAGGTGCATTAGCATATGATGCTTCATCAGTTAATGTTATGGCAACAGGATATAAAACAGCAGGTAAAGTTGCAGTTCCTACAACTTTTGACAAAGTTACACTTTCAGTTAAAAAGAATGATAGTTTTAAAAAGTTTATTAGTTCAGCAAGTGTTAAAATTGATGTTATGTCAATTAATAGTAAAATGAAGTTTAGAGATAACAATATTACATCTACTTTATTTAAATTATCTGGTTTTTCTGAGATTACAGCAAATGTTAAATCTGTTAAAGGTAATAACAAAAAAGGTGTATTAAAAGTTGAAATTAATATGAATAATGTAAAAAAAGTAGTTTCAATGCCTTATACTGTTACTGCTAATACATTAAAAGCTGAAGCTTCTATTGATGTTTTAGATTTTTCTATGAATAAAGGGTTTAAAGCATTTGCTGCAAAATGTAAAGCATTCCATGCAAATAAAACATTTACAGATGTAAAAATAGCATTTGACCTTCCATTTACTAAATAAGAGATTTTTCTCTTATTTAGAATCTTTGAACATTATTTCTTCCCTACATCTTTTTCTTTGTAAAATGTAACATCAGATTGAGATATGAAATCATCTAATACATAATTAGATCTATGTGTATAAGAAATTCCAATACTAATATAATCTTTTTATCACAAATTTTTTCTCTAATTTTATTTATTAAAATAAAGTCAAAATTATTCTTAATAATTGGAAGTAATAAAAAAACTCTGTTCACCAAACCTTCATATAAATCACTTTCTATAATACAGGGTTTAATTCTTTTAATACTTTATCTCGTAATAAGTGAGCATAATTAACATTCGCTTTTTAGAAAAATCCATATTAATAAATTAACATAATGACGGATATTTATTCTTTTATATTTTATCATTTGATGTTGAGATAAATTAATATAATTATTTTTATTTGAACTTGAAATTACAGGATAAGTTTTTGAATCATTTTCATATTTGTCTTCTAAAATTTTTATTTCTACTTGTAATCTACTTTCAATATCAATACTTTATAAAAGAGAAGAAATTTACATAGCTAAAACTTCTAATATACTTTCAAAAAAGGCTCTATTTTTTTAAACTTTATCATCTAATGCAACTAATACAGATGATAGTTTTTTATTATCATATATTTAAAGAATTTATTAGATACAATCATAAAAATATAATAAGGAAATTATATGTCAAAAATAGGTATTTTAGTTGCAAGTTGCAACAATAATGTTAAATTAGCTAGAAAATTAGAAGAATTTGCATTAGAACAAAACTGTGAAGTAGAATTTATAAATTTAGTTGATTTAAGACTTCCTTTATATTCTACACTTGAAGAAAAAGAAAATGGAATTCCCAAAATAGCTAGTGATTTAGCACAAAAGATTTTAGATTTAAAAGCTTTTATTGTTGTTGCTCCTGAATATAATGGAGTAATGCCATCAGTGTTAAATAATGCAATGGCTTGGACTTCTAGAGCTACTGATAACTGGAGAGATGCTTTTGAAGAGAAAATTTTAGCTTTAGCTACTCACAGTGGTGGTGGAGGTCAAAAAGGTCTTCAAGCTATGAGAATTATGTTTCAACATCTAGGTGCAAATATTTTAGCAAGAGAAATTCTTACTACTTATGAAAAACCTTTAAATGAAGAAACAGCTAAAAATATTATTAAACAATTAGCTGAATTATCAAAATAATTTAAAATAATAACAAGTAATATACTTGTTATTATTTTTATCAAAATTAAAAAATATCTAATTGATCTCTCTCATTATTTTTATAACTTAACCCTTATTTACAAAATATCTAAGTTCAAAAATTTTACGTACATACTCATTAATTCCAAAAATAGAATTCTAGAATTAGCCTTCTATTTTTCTCTTAGAGTATTAATTTAATTTAATTTTATATTATTTTCATAAAATATTTTATATAATAATATAAAGGATATTTATGTTAATTTTAGTAAACGGTGAGAATAAAGA
>JABSOL010000271.1 GCA_013215985.1 Campylobacteraceae bacterium | reverse complement strand
CTAAATTAGGATTAGGGTATAATATTTCTAACAAAATTTAAAATGTGTGCTCAATCACAAAAATGGATTGGTGATTTGCATAAAATAGTTGTTCAATATTTTAAGTAAATCATGTAAAGTACAGATATATAAACAAAAAATAATTTAAATAATATACAAGATAGAATATATACAATGGAATTGATTCATAGAAAATTATATGAATCAACAAACTTGAATTTAATTTCTTTTCAAGAATATATTCCAAATTTAGTAAAACAAATTTCTTCAACATATAATTATGACATTCAACTTAAGTTTAATATAGATGAAATATATTTAGATATTCAAACAGCTATGCCATGTGGTTTAGTACTAAATGAGATAATCACAAATTCATTTAAATATGCGTTTAATGAGAATAAAATAAATAAACTTGAACTTAGTATGAAAAAAATAAATAAGGAATATCATTTGTCTATTTGTGATAATGGACCTGGTTTTGATATTAATCTTTCATCTGCATCTACCTTAGGATTAAAATTAATTTATTCAATTTCTAAATTACAATTAAAAGGTGAATTAATATATTCAAATGATAAATATTCTAAATTTTCTATTATATTTTAATTAAATTTATTAGCTTTTGTGATAGAATAATTTATTATTAAATAAAGGTTTAATTTGAGTTTGTACAATAAAATAATTGAAATGAAAACAGAAATAAAAAAAGGTGTAATTGGTCAAGAATCAATGATAGATGCTCTTTTAATTGGAATATTAACAAATGGTCATATTCTTTTAGAAGGTGTTCCTGGACTTGCTAAAACAACTACAGTAAAAGCATTTTCTCAAGTTCTGGATATTGAATTTAAAAGAGTTCAATTTACTCCTGATTTATTACCAAGTGATATTTTAGGTGCACAAATATATGATATGAAAACTGGTGATTTTAAAATTAAAAAAGGTCCAATTTTTACAAACTTACTTTTAGCAGATGAAATAAATAGAGCTCCTGCAAAAGTTCAATCAGCTCTACTTGAAGTTATGCAAGAAAGACAAATTACACTTGCTGAGCATACTTATAAACTAGATAATCCATTTTTAGTTTTAGCTACTCAAAATCCTATTGAATCTGAAGGTGCTTATGAATTACCAGAAGCTCAATTAGATAGATTTATGTTTAAAATTATTGTTGATTATAATACAAAAGAAGAAGAATATATAATTGCTTCAAAAGTTACAAACAATACTTTTGAAACTATCAATTCTGTACTAAATAAAGATGATATTGAAAATATTAAAAAAGAAATATTAGAAATTCATATTGATAAAGAATTAGAAGAATATATTGTTGATTTAATTTTTGCAACAAGACGTCCATTAGAATATGGTCTTGAAGAAATAGCTTCTTATATACATTTTGGGGCAAGTCCAAGAGCTACAATTGATATGTTTAAAGCAGTACGAGCAAAAGCTTATATTAGAGGAAACGATTATGTATCACCTTTAGATATCTCACTAGTTTTTAAAGATGTTTTAAGACATAGAGTTATTTTATCATATGAAGCACAAGCAAATGAAATTAATATAGATGATATTTTACAAACAGTATTAGAAAAAATTCAAATACCCTAATATGAATTTAAATTTAAAAAAGATTTTAATTAAAACAAAAAAACAAGTATTTTCTGAAATAATTGGAAATAATTCATCTTTATTAAAAGGTGAAGGTTATGATTTTTGCGAATTAAAAGAGTATGAATATGGTGATGATGTTAAAAACATTGATTGGATGATATCTGCGAAAAAACAAAAACCTTATGTTAAAGTTTTTCATGCTCAAAAAGAATTAAATATAAACATCGTAAACATATTAAATGGTTCTATGCATTTTGGAACATCTAAATTAAAATCAACACTTTCAATTGAAGTAGCATCAATTGTAGCTTTTGTTGCAATTAAACAAAATGATCCATTTACTTCTTATATTGCAAATGAGAATTTAAATATTATTACAAAAAGATCAAAAAAAATGCATTCAGTTCAAGATATGCTAAATAAATATAATGATTATGATTTAATAGGAAAAAATATATCTTATAAAAATATATCAAATTCTTTATTTACATCAATCAAAAAAAAATCAATAATATTTATAATTTCAGATTTTTTTGATAGTGAAAACTTAGACTTAAAATTATTAGCAAAAAAACACGAAGTATATGCTTTGATTATTAGAGATAAGTTTGAA
>JABSOL010000270.1 GCA_013215985.1 Campylobacteraceae bacterium | reverse complement strand
ATATAAATCTTTATATGAGAAAATTAAAGTTCATATTATAAATAAAGAACAAATAATTAAAAAAGAAGCTTTAGAGAAAGAACAACTAAGTCTAAGAGAACAGTATTTAAAAGCTAAAAATGATATTTCTATTCTAGAAAAAGAGTGCTGTGAATATGATAATTTAATTATTAAAGATAAGAACTTAAGTTTAGATCTTAAAGAGTTAAAAAGTATTTTAAAAGAAGAAAAAGAAAAAGAAAAAGAAATACAAATATTAATTGCAAGTGAGAAAAATATAATATCTCAAACAAATGAAAAGATGCTCCGAATACAAGAATTAGGTAAAACTTCATCTTGTCCTATATGTACTAGACCTTTACTTGATGAGTATGATAATGTATTAACTTCTTTAAATGCAACTATTAATGAAATACAAAAGAATAAAATAGATTCAGAACTTTTAAAATTAGAAATATTATCTTCAAATATAAAAGACTCTGAGCTTAAGTATGAGACTTTTAATTCTGAGTATATACATTTATCACAAAGAATCAATTTAATTGAGAGTAAAAAGAAAGATTTATTATTCTCACGTGAGCATTTTGAGAAAGTTAAAACTCATGGTTTAAAAAATAAAGAAGAATTAGAATTACTTAAAGATTATACCTATAATGAAGATGAGCATAAGAGTGATGCAAATCACTATAATGAATTAAAAGAAAAATATGAATATGTTCTAGAGTTAGAGACATTAATTAAAAGAGTTGATATATTAAAAGAAGAAGAGTCTAAAACTAGAAAAGAATTAAAAGATTTAAATGAATTAAAACTTAGTCAAGATAAACTTTTTGAAGATATTATTTATATAAAAGATGATCATACTAAAGAAGAAGTACTATATTCACAAGTAGAGAATATAGTAAAAGAAATAAATACAATTATAAATAATCTTAAAGTAGAAATAGCAAATATTCAAGGTGAGATAAAAGTTAACCTTAGCATTTTAGAGAATAACTCTAAGCATAAAAACAAAGTTAAAGATAAACAAAATGATCTTTTAGAGTATGATTTAATTAAATCTTCACTAATAGAGTTTAAAAGAAAACTTAATGCAAAAATAGCACCTAGAATTAGTGATATCTCATCTAAAATGTTTGCAAGTATTACTAAGGGTAAATATGAGCATATAGAAGTAAACAATGATTTTGATTTCTTTATTTATGATAATGGTAAAAAATATCCAATTGAAAGATTCTCAGGTGGAGAAATAGATTTAGCTAACTTAGTTTTACGTATTGCAATTTCTAAAACTTTAAGTGAATTAAACTCTTCATCAAGCATTGAATTCTTAGCTTTTGATGAGGTGTTTGGAAGTCAAGATGAAAGTAGAAGAATGGAAATTTTAGAAGCATTCCATACTATTAAAGAACAATATAGACAAATATTCTTAATATCTCACGAAATAGATATTAAAGAAATGTTTGAAACAGTAATAGAAGTATAATGGATTTTTTAATTAATTCTTGGTATAACTTAGAGCAAGAAGAAAAAGACTATTTTCAAAATAAAAGTAAAAAAGAACTTCAAGACAGATGGAAAACTGAAGAAGGAATAGAAATAAGAAGAAGGATCATAGAAATATGTTTTGCAAGAGGTAAATCAAAGAATTATGCTCCTTATGTAGGATATTGTACTTCATCTACATTTCAAAATGAATTATTATTAGATTTAAGAGGATTAGATTTAAGTGATTATTCAAATCTTTTTGATGATATAATTGTTACTTTGGATTTTTCATTTTGTAATTTAGAAAAAAACACAAAACAAAAAACATTTACGATCACGCGTCCAAATAAATCACAACATGCATGCGGCCATGTCGCAACGCAAAACAAATCAACGTCTAATGGAGTCACGAGCTTCAGTCCGTCTTTTCCCCAGTCTTGATCTTCTTTGCGGCTGGACCGTCCGCAATGAACATCAAGTCTGAGGAAAAGACGGACTGAAGATTGTCCGTAAGTACCAAAATCTGACATATATGGACGTTCTATTTAATTCATCGCGTTCTGCGAGGGCGCGGTGGCTTGTCCGCAAAGTAAAGGAAAAGTTACGCATAATCACAAAAAAAACAATTTTGACTTGGAAATTAAACAAGGTATTAAAGAAGTTAGTACCCAAATTGTGAGATTGAGTGAACAAAGAGCACACCTAAGCTAAAGTTTTGGCTAGGGTACATTTTAACGGAGGTGTGCTTTAAATTTTG
>JABSOL010000269.1 GCA_013215985.1 Campylobacteraceae bacterium | reverse complement strand
CAATAGTATGTTTTGTGATATTTAAAGTATTAAAAGCTTTTTGTTTCTCTAATGCTTTGTTTTTAAACTCTTCTATCTTTATTTTTATTCTTTTTAATTCTTTTTCTTCTTTTTCATAAGATATGTTCTCAAGATTTATTTTATCTTTTATACTTTTTTCTTCTATTTCTTTTAATGAAATTTGGTTTAATTTATCTTCTTCATCTTCACTTGATAATAATACTTCAGCAAATGCTTGTATTTCTCTTTTTAAAGCACGTGACTTTTGAATTAATTCATTTTCTACAAAGTCTATTTTTTCTAAACCTAAAAGTTTACGAATCATTCTTTTTCTATCTTCGTTTTTTAGTGAACTTAAAGCATTAAGTTCTTTTTGAGAAGAAAACAAAGTTGCTAAAAATGCCTCTTTATTCATTTTTATTAAAGATATTATTCTTGATGTTACATCTCTTGCCCCTGTACATACTAAATCTTCATTTTTATATAGTTTTGCATTAGCGCTTAAAGCTTTTCCTCTAAACTCTCTTATTATTTTATACTCACAATTTTCAAATTCAAATATTAATTCTACTACTACCGCATCTTTAGTACTTGCATCTGAGTTTCTTATTATTTCTTTATAAGCTTTGTTTTTTAACTCACCATATAAAGCAAATAATATAGCTTCAAATATAGTTGATTTTCCAGATCCATTTTTACCAATAATACCAATAAGCCCTAAAGAAAAATCAATTTTTAAGTTTTTATACTTTTTAAAGTTTTCTAGTTTTAAATTAAGTAATATCATTATTCACTTCTTTCATATAATGAAAACAATTCTTTAACTTTATTTTCTATACTTTTTAATTTTTTGTCATCTTTGTTGTTTTTATTCTCATCTTTAATATGAGCCAAGAAGAACTCTTCTAGACTTAAAGCTTCAATATCTAAAACTTCATCTTGTCCTTCATATTTTTTAAATTCTCTTTTAATACTTACAGATAAAGCATTTGGAAATAAAGAAATTAAATCTTTATTTTGAATTTGAATAGATTGGTTTAGTTCTAAATTAAAAAGCCTTAGTTCTACTATTGCATCTTTTGTATCACTTATATCTATATTAGCTATTGAAGCCTCATAATCACTACAATCAATCTCTTTTAATACAATTTGTCTTATTGAAATTTCTATGTATTCTATACTTATCTTTTTACCATCTTCAATATCTGCTAGTATAAAACCTTTATGGTTTCTTTTATCATTTAATGAAGTTCTCTCTAATGAGCCTGAGTAATAAACATTATCATATTTCTCTTTTGTTCCAAGTTTAGAAACACTTCCAAAACCGTGCCAATGTCCTAATGCTACATAATCCATTTTATCAAAGATATATTCTTTATCACTTGGATATACCCATTCACCATACTCAGCCATTAAATACCAAGCACCTACACTACAATGTAACATCATGATATTTTTTTTATCTTTATTTATATTATCTTCTGCTTTTTGTATTTCTATATTAGCTTTACTATCATCATTCATATGAGGTAGAGTATGAAAAATCACATCATCAAATTCTATTTTTTTATATTCTTGAGAATATGAGCAATATATGTTTTCAAAGTTTTCAAATATTTTTAATATAGGTGAGCTTAGATTGGTCCTAGGAGTTGAGTGATTACCTGCAATTAGTATAAAAGGTATATTGAGCTCATTTATAATCTTAAGCTGCTCTAGGGCAAAAGTAATAGCTCTATTAGAAGGAGATGATCTATGAAATAGATCACCTGTATGAATAATATAATCTGGTTTTATATCTATTATTTGTTTAACAACTTTGCAGAAAGATTCATAAAAGTCTGCTTCTCTTTGATTTATGTTTTTATCATTTAGAATATCTAAATCGTTATATCCTAAATGAGTATCAGAAAAATGTAATATTTTCACAAGCTAGCCTATTTTTATTACATTATATAATAGCAAACTTATAAAGAAACATATTCTTCTATTTGTAAGAAGTTATTATAATATTTAGCTTTTTTAATATTTAGTAAAAAACTAATAGAAATACTTTTTATTTGATTTAGAACATATTTTTTTGTTTCATCATTTTGTAATTTTTCATTATTTATTTTTACAATAATATTATAATCACCAAATAAAACACGACAGCTTATTCCTGGTATAAATCTTGCAAGTGGACTATTTTTTTCTACTAAATAGTTTTTTGCAATTGTTTTGTATTGTAAATCTGAATCTCTAAAGAATTT
>JABSOL010000268.1 GCA_013215985.1 Campylobacteraceae bacterium | reverse complement strand
TTCTTTAATCATTATATTTTTTTTACTATTTTCTAAAATATAAATTGAAACCATAACTCTATTTGATAAATCTTTTTCTTTATTTGATATATTTACATATAAATTATCTTTTCCTAATTTATTCTTAAGTACATGATGTATTTTGTCTATACCATTTTGATGTAGTTTATTAGAAACTTGTATAGCATAGTCTTTGCTTATATCATAACTACTTTTTTCACTTAAAACATCATCATAATTTACATATAAACTTTTTATATATACAGTAGAATCAAGTTTATTTTTTCTTTGAATATCCTTTGACTCACGTGTATGACCAATTATTGAAACTATAAAATTTTCATCTTTTATTTTTTTAAATTCTAATAATATCTTATTTATTGTATGCTCAGATTTTGCAAGTATTTTATCATCTTCAAATACAATTTCTTCAAACCTAATAATTTCTTTAAAATCAGAAGTCATTAATATGTTTTTTTCTTCATTTACAGAAGAGTAAGTATTATTATATGTTTCTGCATTAACAAAAGATATTAAGGCTAATATATAAATATAAAATTTCATTATTTTTTCCCTTTTGGTTCATCATATAAAAATACTTTTTCTATAGAAGAATCAGTATTCTCATTAATTATGATCTTATTATCTTTAATATCGTTTGAACAACCATCTTTTCCAACTTTTGTACCAGTTTTCGTATAAGGACAAAAGTCATTAACATTCAATATACCATCATTATCATTGTCGTTTATTTCTTTTTTACATCCGTAAGGCATTATATTATTCTCATTTTTAGAAGAAACACATAAATCTAAGTTATCCACAATTTTATCGTTATCTACATCAAGTTTGATTAACTCTTTATCTAACTCATCTGCATCTAATTTATAAATAGATTCATTTTTTAATGTACTATTATTAATTTCTAATACCAATAGTCCCATTGCATCCAATATTCTATATTGTGACAATAAAAAATCAAATTCTGCTTCAATTACTTGAGACTTTGAATTAATCGCATCATTTTGCGCAGTTAAAAGCTCAAGTAAAGTTCTTTTTCCTAAATTATATTCTTCTTTATATAATTCTAGTGTACTTTGACTAAAATAATTAAAATCATTTAAATCTTTTAATTGTCTTTTTAACATTACATAAGAATTCCATGATAATTCAAGACTCTCAATTACTTGTCTTTTTAAATCTCTTTTAATATCAACTTCTCTATTTACTAAACTAATGTGTTTTTGAAATAATGCTTTGTCTGATCCACCATTATAAAGAGAATAAGATAAAAGAATTTTTGCCTTAAACCTATCATCTATCTGTCCATATGGATTATCATTTGAGATATCATTATAATTTTGTTCTAACATAAAATCGACTTTAGGATAAAAGTTTTTTTTACTTTCTCTCAATAAATGTTTAGAACTTTTTAAGTTATATTTACTTACAATAATTGATGGATTATTTGATACAGCAAATAACAAAGCACTTTGCAAATTAGAAGGAATTTTAGAATTAAGAATAGGTTTAATCATATTATTTTTATTAGGCATTCGTCCTAATATTCTCTTTAATGCATATGACTTATCTAAAGAATTATTTCGTTGAACAGTCATATTTGACTTAGCTAAAGATAATGAAGACTCCATTTTTTTAACTTCAGAATCAGTTGTAAAACCTGAATCATATAAATCTTTAACTTTTAGATACATTTCTTTGTTAATATTAACGTTTTCCATTGATGTTTTAAATAATGCTTCTTCTTTTAATAAAGAAATATAAGCAGCTGTTAATTTATATGCAATATCATTAACAACTTCTTGATACTTATATGCCGCAGCTTGAATTCTAGATTCTTGATATCTAACTTTATTAATACTTCCAAAACCATTAAATAGGTTTTGTGTTAAAGTTAAAGATAATTTATAACTATCATATTCACCATTAACACTTTCTTTATTTAATTTTCCTGAAAAAGATTTATCTGCAGAAGCATTAAAATCAAGTTTTGGATAGAAGCTAGATTCTGCTATTCTCATATCCTGTTTACTCGCTCTAAAATTTCTAAGGTTTTCTTTTATAATGGGATTAGTAACTAAAACTTCTTGCATATTAAATTGTAATGTGTCTGCATGCAGAGATGACAATAAAATAGTACCTATTAACAGATTACTGTATAAAATCTTTTTCATTTATATCCTTATTTTAATACATCTACCAATCAATTTATGATTGAGGTAAATAAAAACTTATACTTCT
>JABSOL010000025.1:15841-23770 GCA_013215985.1 Campylobacteraceae bacterium | reverse complement strand
TTTTGTTTTATAAGAAGTGTTTTTTTTAGTTTTTATATTTTGAATGTAGAGGTATAAAAAAATAAATAATATTACAATTAACAGAATAAAAAAAATTTCCATACTTATCCTTAATGAGTCTAATTAAAATATTCTAAAATAGAATATTTTAATTAGAAGAAATAATAATAATATTAGATATAAATAAATAACAAAAGTGTAGATATTACAATTTAGTCATCTTTATTCTGTTCTATATTCCATTTTAAGGTAACTTCATCCGCTTCTCCAATAAATTTTTCTATAAATAATCCATCTTTTGAATATAAAAATGATTCAGGTATTCTTTTTACATCACCAAAAGCTTTTGCTAAATCAAAGTTTGCCTGACCTACTGTAATAGGAAATTCAATTTTATGTTTTTTAATAAAAGCATTTAAGTCTTCAGTACTTATATCTTTATCATATAAAACACCAACAATTTCAAATTTATCTTTATATTTTGCATACATTTCATTAAACATAGGCATCTCTTTAATACAAGGTGGACACCAAGTTGCCCAAAAGTTAATTAATATAACTTTTCCATTTAATTCTTTTGAAACAAGAGCTTTATCAATAAGTTCAATATTTATCTTTTTACCTTTAACTGTAGTTAAAGTAACTTTTGTTTCTTTGTTTTCACTTTTTATTTCTTCAAAACTCTTAGAATCACTAATAATCTCAGCAGCTTTTGAACCATTATCTGAATCAGTACAAGCTGATAAAATAAATATAGTAAAAAAAGCAATTAATATATTTTTCATTTATTTTCCTTCTTAATTTGCAATTGAACTAACTTTTCTAAAGCAGAATATGAAAATTTATTTAATTTAATTTTATTAACATAAAATGTAGGTGTTCCTCTAATTCCTAAAGTATTAGAATCTTTTACATCAAGTTTTAAATTCTCTAAATATTCTTTTTTATTAAAATCTTTTTTTAATTTTACTAAATCTAATGTTTTAATATCATTAAGATATGTCCAAATAAATTTAGGTTTTGCATTTGAAGATGGAGATATAACATTAAAATAATCATACATTAATTCTAATACTTCTGTATATAAACCTTGTTCTTGTGCAGCTGATAATATTTTAATCATAAATTCTGAGTTAACATGGTTAGGAAGGTGCCTAATTACAATTTTGATATCATTTGGATATTTTTTTAAAAGTTTTTTTACTTTTGGATGAAAACTTTTACAAGCAATACACTGAGGATCAGACCATTCAATAATAGTAATTTTAGCATCAATATTTCCAATAACTGGAGAATGTTCTCTTGAAAAAGGAGCATCAGAAGAAGATAGAGATGAATAATCTTTATTACTTGAGTTCTTATAAAAATAGATACTTGCAAATGATGCGAATACTAAGACTAGAAGTGTAAATAATAATACTTTTTTATTTTTCATTCATAACCTTTTTATTTCCATAAACTAAAGCTACTAATATTAAAAAATATCCAATAAAAGATAATAAAGGGATAGTTACAAAACCAAACCAATCTATATATTCTGTTGAACAAGGAACACCTTGAACACAAGGAACAATACTTTCAGGAATAATTTTAAACATTAATAAATTATGATATATTGCAAAAAACAAACCTGGGATAACAAGAACAATTGAATATTTAAATAATTGTTTATCAGGATATAATAGTGAAACTAAAAATATTAATACAAGTGGGTACATAAATATTCTTTGATACCAACACATTGAGCAGGGAATAAATTCCATTATTTCACTAAAAAATAATGAACCAAGAGTAGAACACGAAGCAATTATAAAACAAAATAAAACAATATTTGAATTTATGATTTTAGAATTCATAGATTTCCTTAATTTAGAAATTAATTTTTATAATCTTATCAATATAAAGTTAACAAAAAATTAATATTTTTATAAAATAAAGAAAGAGAAAGCTTAAAATTAAACTTTCTCTTTATAAATGCTTATTTAAATAAACATTATCTATCTAAATCATATTTACCAATAAAGTTTGCTTCATTTACTTCATCAACAATTTTTTTAGCCATTAAAGATGTAGAATCAGCAATACTAGCTGTTTGTGTGGCAACAGCAGCATTTTGCTGAGTACCTTGATCTAATGTTGTAATTGCATCATTAATTTGTTCAATTCCAGCTTGTTGTTCTTTTGAAGCAGCAGAAATATCACTTATGATTTCTGTAGTTTTTAAAATACTTGCATTTAATTTATCATATCCTGCAATCATTTTATCTGCACTTTGTTTACCTAAATTAGTTTTTACAGTTGCAGATTCAACTAAGTCTTTAATTTCTTTTGCAGCTTCTGCTGATCTTGAAGCTAAATTTCTAACCTCTTGTGCAACTACGGCAAAACCTTTTCCAGCTTCACCAGCAGTAGCAGCTTCAACAGCTGCATTAAGTGAAAGAATATTTGTTTGAAATGCAATTTGATCAATTACTGTAATTGCATCTGCAATTGCTTGTGTTTGAGAATTTATTTCATTCATTGACTCAACTGTAGATACAGCTAATTTTTGTCCATCGGAAATAGACTGCTTTAATTCATTTGAATACACAGCCATATGTGAAATACTATCAGTTGTAGAAATAATTGTACTTGTGATTTCTTCCAAGGCTGCGGCTGTTTCTTCTAAAGAAGCTGCTTGTGCATTTGAGCTAGTGCTTAGTTTTCCGACATTTGAAGATAAAATATCAGCATTTTCTTCTAATGTAGAACCATTATTTAAATTATCTAATAAGAGTTTATTAATAATTTTTGCTAAATCATTTAAACCTTTTGAAACTTTACCATTTGCATTTTGAACATTTTTTGTAAAATCAAGTTTTGTAAAAGAGTCTAGTACATTAGTGATTTTATTAATGTCACCATCTACATTTTTTTCAATATTTTCTAACATTTCATTAAAAATAATTTTTAATTCTTGTAAAGCTTCATTTTGAGTTGATTTATTAACTCTAAATGTAAGATGTCCTTTTTTAACTTCTTCTACAACTCTTTTTACATCATTTATTAATTCTTCGTCTTGTAAAACTAAAGATTTAGTTTTTAATAAGTTTTGATTGATTAATTTAGCCATTAATCCAATCTCGTCATCTGCACTATCATCTAATTGTTTTAATACTTTTGTTTCTTTATTTATATATTTAAAGAAATCTAATAAACCTTCTTGGAATCTTTCTAAAGGTTTTGAAATAACTTTATTTGAAATAAATGACATTAAAAGAGATAAAATAATTGTAATTATTAAAATAACGATTATCGTATTAATTATTGTTTCATTAATTTCTTTTTCAGTTTTTTTCTGCATTAAAATAACTCTTTTTTCAATATCATCTATATATGCACCAGTTCCAATTATCCAATCCCATTCTTGGAACTTTTTAACATATGCTAACTTCCCAATATCATTAACTTCTCCTGGTTTAGGCCAGAAATAATGAAGTGCTTTTCCATCTTTATTTTCATTTGCAATTTTTACAATTTCTTTGTAAATATATTTGCCTTTTGGATCTTGTAAGTTACTAAGATCCTTTCCTGCAAGAGAAGGTTTTGAGCCATGCATAACAACTATATGTTGTGAGTTATTTATCCAAAAATAACCAGATTTTCCATATTTCATATTTGTTATAGCAAGTAAAGCTTCTTTTTGAAGTTTTTTAGTAACATCACCTACGTATTCTCCATTACCTACAACCCAATTATAAGCCTTAAATGTACTTAGATAAGATAATTTATCTTGTACTTTTTCATAACCTGGTTTAGTCCAAACATAATCTATAAAACCAGAACCATTAAGTTTTGCAATTTTACCAAATTCATAAAATATTCTTTTTCCATTATCATCCATAACGTTGGATAAATCTTTTTGCTCTAGTGAAGGTTTGATTGGATGCATAATCATCTGCCCCTCAAAATCATTAATCCAGAAATATCCAGATTTCCCATACCTTGTATTTTTTACAGTAGTTTTAATTAATTCTTTTAATTCATCAGCGGGCATAGAATCTTTATATTTTTTATGTAATCCATTCATTATTGATAAAATAAATCCATTTTGTTCTTTTAAATAAGATTCAAGTTCTTCTTTTACTTTTTCTTTTGCTGTTCTTTTATAATAATAATCTACAGTTTTCATAGCTAAAGAAACATAGTTCTTTAATTCATTTTCTTTTGCAAGAAAAGCATCTTTCCTAAAATCGTTGATAACAATTTTGGATGTATTATTTAGTGAGTTAATTGATAACATTAACATAATTACTGAAACTAATGTAATTGATATAATTACAATTAATAAAAGTTTTATTTTTATCGACATTGATTTAAACATCATTAATCCTTTTTATAAATAACAAAAAATATTGTTATTGTGAATTAAAACATAATATTGATTAAGTAGCTCTAAATAATTAATATATTTTTTTTTTATAAGATAAATATCAAATTATGAATTATACACATTAAATAAAAACTATTTATATCTAACATATAGAAATAAGAAGATTCAAAAGAAGAAAAAAAATTATTTTCTAAGTAAAAAGTTATTAATTATTTAAATATTGATTTTACTAGCAGATAAGAATAGATAGTTTTTCCCTGTAATTGTAACTCTAAATTTTTTCTGTTGAAGATATTTTTTACAAAAATAAATATCTTTATGCATAACAGAAAGTTCAGAATATGAATAGTTTTTTGCTTTTGCTCCATAAATCATCTCACCATCAATCCATCTACAATTTGGGAAACCTAAAATAAGAGCAGAATCTTTTTCTAATAATTCTTGAACTAAAGACATAAACAACAGTTTAAAGTTTAAAGAAGAACTTTGTAATGTGCCTATACTAATTAATAAATCAAATTTACCTAAAGAAAGTGAAGGTAAATCATTAATATCATGTTTATAAAACTTTGAATTATTTGGAAATCTTTTTTGAGCAATATCAATTGCACTTTGACAAAAATCAATTCCAGTTAATGATACTTCATTAAATTCATCTTTATTTAAGATATTTTGAATAACTTCAAATTCATCTGCCCTATTTATTCCAAGGTTAATTATTTTTTTGCGATCTTTTATTCTAATATTTTTTAACGCTTGTGAATAGTAATGAATAAAACTAGGTTCTTCACTTTTATTAATTAAAAAGAAATCAGAATTTAATCCATATTTCTCTGTTTTTAATTCAAGTTGTTTATGAAAAGAAGAATCTTGATTTAATTTTTTAAACTTTAAAGAAATAGTATAAGTACTTATTTTTTCAGGTAGTAATAATTTAAAAAACATAATTTCAGCTAAATCATTCCAAGCTTTAAATGATCTATAAATATATTCTTCATTTTCAAAAGTCAAGATAGCACCAGCATAAGCGTTCTCTCCAAAATCTGGATTAAGTACTTCTATACAAATTTCTTTATTTTCTTTGTTTTTATTAAAATATCTAAGTATTTCTAACATACTTTCATTAGTAAATTTTTTCATTTCTTATCTTTTTGTAAATTTTTTAGAATTATATCTAATTCTTATAGATACAAAATGAAAAATGTAATAAAATATAAAAAAAGGATAAATTATCAAATATACAGTAAGTTCAAATAAAACAGTAGCTCAATTAGCACAAGATATAGAAACAAATGCAAAAGAATTTCAATTTGGTGTATTACATACTCACAATATTAAACAAACACTTATTTCAAAAGGTAAAGAATTTCAAAATGAATGTTTAGTATTAGATATTTGTAATGCAAACTATGCAATAGAAATATTAGATTTTGATATGGAAATGTCTATGATTTTACCTTGTAAAATTTCTATTTATGAAAAAGAAGGAAAAGTACTAGTATCTATGGTTAAAATTACAAAACTAATTCCTTTATTAAATAAAGATTTAGAAGATAAAGCAAAAGAAATTGAAAAAGTATTATTAAATATAATTAACATTTCTCTTTAATTATTTATAAATTTCAATATAAATCAATCTTAATTTAGTATAATCCACGATTAAGGAGATTTATATTGAAAAAAAGAATTATATCAGGCTTAATATTTACAATGCTAACAGCAAGTAATATTATTGCAAGTACATATATTGAAAATACACAAAATACTATAGAAAAAAAGAATGACTTATTAATTGGTTATTATGGAAGACCAAATACTTCAAGTTTAGGGATCTTAGGACAAAGTTCGATTGAAGACTTAGTTATAAAGATGAAAAAACAATCACTTTATTATCAAAAAGAATTAGATAATAAAATAAATATCCAACTAGCTTTTCATCTTATTTATGGTCTTGCAACTAAAGATGCAGGTAAAGATAATGATTATATAATAAATCTTAATGATAAAACCGTAATGAAATATATTAATGCAGCTCAAAAAGAAAATTTTGCAATTATTATAGATATGCAATTAGGAATATATACTCCAAAAGAAGCAGTAGCACCAATTTTAAAATATTTAAAATATAAAAATGTTCACTTAGCTATTGATCCTGAATTTAAAATTCCAACTCACAGAAGATACCCACCAGGAAAATTTATTGGTCATATATATGCTAAAGATTTAAATTTAGTTCAAGAATTAATAAGTAATTATTTGATTGAAAATAATATTACAGAAAAGAAAAAACTAATTGTTCATATGTTTCATCCTCGAATGTTAAGGAAAAGAGAAAATGTAAAAAACTTTGACAATATTGATTTAATTTATAATATTGATGGTCATGGTGCAGCACAAAGTAAAATTAATATTTATAACTCTTTAGTTAATAAAGATAATTTAAAAGATATAAACTCTGGATTTAAAATATTTCTTAAAGCAGATAAAAAACCATTAATGAGACCTAGAGAAATTTTAGGTTTAAAAAGTATTAAAAGTTCAATAATTAAACAACAACCTACGTATATTAACTACCAATAAAGATATAAGCCAAGCTTATATCTTTATCTTCTCAATACCTATCTTACAGTATTTAGTGACATATGCGTGACTAAAATACAATTAAGGTAAATTTTATTTATCATATATTAAACTTCCAAATTATTGCAATAATAATTATCAATATAAGGATTTTTATGAAATTAACAGATTTAAAAAAAGGTGATTTAGCTAATATTATTAGTATTAATGCTAATAAAATATTAAAAAATAGATTTGCATCTTTTGGTATTAATAAAGGTGCAAATTTTTCACTTGAAGAGTATTCATTTTCTAAAAAAACATTAGAAATAAAAATTAATAAGTCTCGTATAGCTTTAAGAGTTAATGAAGCACAGACAATAGAAGTTCAAGCATGCTAAAGTTCTCTGAAAAAAAAACTATTAAGGTAGTTTTAGTTGGACAAGCTAATGTTGGTAAATCTATGCTTATTAACTCAATCTCAAAATCAAAATTAAGAGTTGGAAATTTTGCAGGTGTAACTGTTGAAAAAGAAGAAGTATTATTTGAATATAAAAATTATAAAATCGAAATAATTGATTTACCAGGAACATACTCATTAAATGATTACACTTTAGAAGAAAAAGTTACAAAAGAATACTTAGAAAATAAAAACTATGACCTAATATTAAATGTATTAGATTCTACAAACTTAGAGCGAAACTTATATTTAACTCAAGAATTAATGCTTTTAGAAAAAAAACATTTAATAGCTTTAAACATGATAGATGAAGCAAAAAAAGAAAATATAATTATTAATGAAAAGGAATTATCTGAAATTCTAGGAATAAAATGTGTGAAGACTGCTGCAAATAAAGATATTGGAAAAATAGAATTATTAAATAGTATTATTTCTATATATGAAAATAAATGTAAAAAAAATAAACTTATTTATTCTGAAACTATTGAAAAAGAAATTACTAATATTACAAATTATTTAGAAAAAAACTTAGATAAAA
>JABSOL010000025.1:0-15831 GCA_013215985.1 Campylobacteraceae bacterium | reverse complement strand
GATTTTAGAAACACAGCTATTAAACTATTAAAAAAAGATGAAAATATTTATAAAGAATTACATGATAGATCTTTATTTCTTGAATTACAAAATATACTTAAAAATTCTTATGAGCATTTATATATTCATTATGAAAGTATTGAAATTGATGATATTTTTAATGATGAAAAAGTATCTTTTTCTAGAGGACTTGTTAAACAAACTGTAGAAGAAAATGAAAATAATGATAATTCTTTTACAAGCCAAATTGATAAAGTATTATTAAACAAATACTTAGGATTACCAATATTTTTATTTTTTATGTGGGCATTATTTCAATTTACTTTTGAAATAGGTTCAATTCCAATGGATATGATTGATAACTTTTTTTCAGGTCTAATGGATAGTACAAAAAATATATTAGGTGATAATGATTTTTCATCATTAATAGCAGATGGAGCAATTGCAGGTGTAGGAGCAGTTATTTTATTTGTTCCAAATATTGTAATTTTATTCTTTGGAATTGCGTTATTAGAAACTACAGGATATATGGCAAGAGTTGCATTTTTACTTGATGGATTCTTTTATAAATTTGGACTACACGGTAAATCTTTTATTCCTTTAGTTTCAGGTTTTGGGTGTTCCGTTCCTGCTTATATGGCTGCGAGAACTCTAAAGAATGATAGAGATAGACTTCTTACTTTATTTATTATAGGCTTTATGTCTTGTGGTGCAAGACTACCTATTTATATTTTATTCATTGGAGCTTTTTTTCCTCAAAATCAAGCTGCTAATATTTTATTTATAATTTATATATCAGGTGCTATTATTGGTTTATTTGCAGCAAAAATATTAAAAGTTTTTGTATTTAAGGGTGAAGATGAACCTTTTGTAATGGAAATGCCAAAATATAGATTACCATCACCTAAACTAATTTATCATACAGTATCAAGCAAAGCTTATATGTATTTAAAAAAAGCTGGTACTTTTATTTTAGCTGCATCTATTATAATTTGGTTTGCTTCAAATTATCCAAAACATTTAGATCACTCAAATAATGTAGAAATACAAATTTATAATACTCAAGATGAAGATTTACAAAAGAAATTATCAGATGATTTAGTTTTATACAAATTAGAAAATTCATACTTAGGTCATATAGGTAAATTTACAGAACCTCTATTTGCTCCTCTTGGTTTTGATTGGAAAATGACTGTAGCTTTAGAAACTGGATTAGCTGCAAAAGAGATTGTTGTGGCAACTTTAGGAATTTTATATGGTTTAGGAGAGGAAAGTGATGAAAATTCAAAAGGTTTAATTGAAAAAATTAAAAACAATATACCTTTAGCTTCTGCAATATCATTTATTGTATTTGTAATGATTTACATACCTTGTTTAGCTGCAACTGTAGTTTTCTCAAAAGAAGCAGGTGGAAGAATATATTTAGTATATTTATTCTTATTCACTACGATAACAGCGTGGATACTGTCTTTTATAGCCTATAGAATTGCTTTACTATTAATATAATTAATATATTTACACAATATTACAATTAATTACCTTGTATTAATTATTTCAGAGTCAATATACTCATAAAGTATTTAATTATAATATAAAGTTTAATACTACACTCTTATATCTAAGTATAATTTAATTAATATATTTATAATTATTTACAAGAGAATCAATTGCTCTTATATTATTTATATTGTGTAGTTTTATGGCTTAATTATATATTTAAGTTTATATTTTAATTAATATAAATACAATTATTTACAAGAGTTTTAATTGTACTTTATTATATTTTAGGCAAAAAAAAGAGAAGATAAAATCTTCTCTTTTTTCTTTGAAGTATAAAACTTATTTCTTTTTTGCTTTCGCATTTGGAAGGTCAGTAATACTTCCTTCATAGATCTCAGCTGCCATTCCAACTGATTCATGAAGTGTTGGGTGAGCATGAATTGTAAGTGCTAAATCTTCAGCATCACATTGCATCTCTAAAGCTAAAGAAATTTCTCCTAAAAGCTCCCCTGCATTATCACCAACTAAAGCTCCACCAATTAATGTATGGTCATCTTTGTTGAAAATAAGTTTTGTAAATCCATCAGATACATCAGCAGCTAATGCACGACCTGAAGCAGACCAAGGGAAAGTAGCAACTTCATAGTTAATACCTTTTTCTTTTGCTTCTTTTTCAGTTAAACCAACCCACGCCATTTCGGGGAAAGTATAAGCAATTGAAGGAATAGCTACTGGTTCAAAATAATGTTTTTTACCAGCCATAACTTCTGCCGCTACATGTGCTTCGTGAACACCTTTATGAGCTAGCATTGGTTGACCAACAATATCACCTACAGCAAAAATGTGAGGTACATTAGTTTTCATTTGTTTATCAGTTTCAATAAATCCCCATTGATTTACTTCAATTCCAGCTTTCTCAGCTTCTAATAATTTACCATTTGGAGATCTACCAATTGCAACTAAAACTGCATCATAAACAACAGTTTCGCTACCAGTGCTAGATTCTAAAGTAACATGAATACCATCATCTTGTGCATCAACTTTAGCAACTTTAGTTTTTAACATAATGTTAAATCTTTTTTTGTTTGCTTTAGTATATGCTTTAACAACATCTTTATCAGCAGCTGGAACTAATTGATCTTGCATTTCTACAACGTCAACGCTAGATCCAAGTTTTTGATAAACAGTACCCATTTCTAAACCAATAATTCCACCACCCATAACTAATAATTTAGCAGGTGCAGCTTTAAGATCTAAAGCATCAGTAGAATCCCAAATTCTAGGATCTGAATGTGGAATAAATGGTAATTCAATTGGTCTTGAACCTGCAGCAATAATTGCATTATCAAAAGTAATAGTAGTTTCTTCTTTATCACCTTTAACTAGAACTGTATTAGCACCAGTAAAAGTAGCATAACCTTGAACAACTTTAACTTTTCTCATTTTAGCCATTGCAGCGATTCCGCCAGATAATTTTTTAACAATTCCATCTTTATAAGCTGCTATTTTAGAAATATCAACTTGAGGTTCTCCAAATACTACACCATGAGGAGCAACATGTTCAGCTTCTTCCATAACTTTAGCAACATGTAAAAGTGCTTTAGATGGGATACAACCAACATTTAAACAAACTCCACCAAGCTCATTAAATTTTTCAACTATAATTACTTCAAATCCTAAGTCAGCAGATCTAAACGCTGCTGAATAACCAGCAGGTCCAGAACCAATAACTAAAACTTGAGTTTTCATTTCATTACTCATATTTTACCTTATATTTTTCGCAGTTTGCGTATATTTTTATTAAAGAACTAATAAACGTAGATCACTTAACATACTTGAAACAGTAGTTGAGAATCTAGCACCTTCAGCTCCATCAATAACTCTATGGTCATAAGATAAAGCAAGTGGTAACATTAATTTAGGAACAAACTCAGTTCCATTCCATTTAGGTTTAATTTCAGATTTAGATACACCTAAAATTGCAACTTCTGGAGCATTAATAATTGGAGTGAACGCAGTCCCACCAATTCCACCAAGACTTGAAATTGTAAAACACGCACCTTGCATATCTGTCATTTTAAGTTTACCATCTCTAGCTTTTTTAGAAATAACAGCTAAATCAGCAGCTAATTCATGAATACCTTTTTTATTAACATCTTTAATAACAGGAACCATTAATCCCTTAGGAGTATCCACTGCAACTGCAATATTAACGTATTTTTTAAGAATAATACTTCCACCATCTTCACTTAATGAAGAGTTAAATGTAGGATGTAATTCTAATGCTTTTGCAACAGCTTTTAAGATGAAAATTAATGGAGATATTTTAATATCTAATTTTTTCTTAAGTGCTAAAGCATTTTGGTCTTTTCTGAATTTTTCTAATTCTGTGATATCAGCTTCATCAAATTGAGTTACATGAGGCATACCTACCCAGTTTCTATGTAAAGAAGGTCCAGATATTTTTTGAATTTTAGTTAATTCTTTAATTTCAATTTCACCAAATTTAGAGAAATCAACTGATTTAAGTGTTGGAAGATTAAATCCAAAACCAGAACCAGTAGCAGGTGCAACAGCCACAGCTCTAGATGCATTTGCTAAAGTTTGTTTAACAAATGCTTTAATATCAGCTTGCATAATTCTGTTTTTAACACCAGTAGGTGAAACTAATTCTAGCTCAACACCAAATTCTCTTGCTAATCTTCTAACAGAAGGTGAAGCATGAGGTTTTCTACCACTTACAACAACAGCAGTAGCAACTGCAACAGGAGTTTCTACAGCTTTTGCAACAGGTGCAGGAGCAGAAGCAACAGGAGCAGCTTTTACAGGAGTTGCAACAGAAACAGAAGCAGAAACAACAATGTTTTGTTCCATTCTAGCAACTAAAGTACCAGTTTTAACTTTTGCACCCTCAGCTACTAATAATTCTTTAACAACACCATCAAAAGGAGCTGGAACGTCCATAGTAGCTTTATCAGTTTCTAAAGTAAATAAACCGTCTTCAGCATTTACATCATCACCAACAGATACAAGAACTTCAATTAAATCAACTTCTCCATCTTCACCAATATCAGGAACAAAAACATCAACTAATACAGTTTTAGTTTCTTGAACAGTTTTAGTTTCAACTACAGTTTCTACTACTGCTTCAACAACAGGTGCAGCTTCAACTACAGGTGCTTCAACAACAGGTGCTGTAGCAGCTTCAGATCCAGCTTTTTGCATAGTACAAATTACTGCACCTTCAGAAACTTTATCTCCAACTTTAACATTTAAAGAAACAATGCTCCCAGCAAAAATTGCTGGGATGTCCATTGATGCTTTATCAGTTTCAACTGTAATAATTGCATCTTCTTCTTCTAAATTATCGCCAATACTAACGCAAATTTCAATAATTTCAACTTCTTCACCACCAACATCTGGTAATAATATTTCTTCTATTTGTGCCATGTTTTTGCCTTATGCTTTGAATGGATTAATTTTGTCAGCGTCGATATTTAAATCTTTCATTGCTTCAATTAATGTTTTTTTATCTAATTTACCTTTAGATACTAATTCACTTAATGTTGTGAAAACAATAAAGTTTGCATCAACTTCGAAGTGAGCTCTTAAATTAGCTCTTGAATCAGATCTACCAAAACCATCAGTACCAAGTACTTTAAATGAACCAGAAATATATGCTCTAGCTTGTTCAGAGAATGCTTTCATATGATCAGTAGTAGAAATAACAATGTTATCATCATTTTGACCTAATGCAGAAGTAATAAAGGCTACTTTATTTTCTTCATTTGGATGAAGCATGTTATATCTTTCAACTTCTTGACCTTCTCTTGTAAGTTCATTAAATGAAGTTACAGAATAAACCTCAGAAGCAACGTTATAAGTATCAGCTAAAATAGTAGCTGCTTTTCTAACTTCTTCTAAAATAGTTCCACAACCTAATAATTTAACATTATAAGAGTTTTTAGCAACTTTTGTTTCTAATTTATAAATACCTCTAATGATACCTTCATTAATACCTTCTAAAATAGCAGGTTGTTTGTAGTTTTCATTTAAAGTAGTTAAATAATAGTAAATATTTTCTTGAGCAGTACCATACATTCTCTCGATACCATTTTGAATAATTACAGCTAATTCATAACCATAAGTAGCATCATAAGATACACAATTTGGAATAGTATTTGCTAAAATATGAGAATGACCATCTTGATGTTGTAAACCTTCACCATTTAATGTAGTTCTACCAGCAGTTGCTCCAACTAAGAAACCTCTTGCTTGTAAATCTCCAGCAGCCCAGTTCATATCACCAGTTCTTTGGAAACCAAACATTGAATAATAAATATAGAAAGGAATCATTGGACAATCATTAACAGAATAAGAAGTAGCAGCACTTACCCAAGAACCCATAGCTCCAAGTTCATTAATACCTTCTTGAAGTACTTGACCTTTTTTATCTTCTCTATAATAAGCAACTTGATCTCTATCTTGAGGAATATATTTTTGACCTTCATTAGCATAAATACCAATTTGTCTAAACATACCTTCCATACCAAATGTTCTAGCTTCATCAGGAACAATAGGAACAATGTTTTTACCAATTTTTTTATCTTTAACAAGTGAGTTTAATAATCTAACTAAAATCATAGTAGTAGAAACTTCTCTATCACCAGAACCTTTTAAGATTGAATCAAAAATACTTAAAGAAGGAACTTCCATTTCTTTTGTAAATTTAGCTAGTCTTTTAGGTAAATATCCACCTAATTCAGCTCTTCTTGCATGCATATACTTCATTTCTGGAGAATCAGCAGGAGGAATATAATAAGGAATATCAGCTAATTTATCATCAGCAATTGGAATATTAAATCTATCTCTAAATTCTTTTAAAACATCCATGTTTACTTTTTTAACACTGTGAGCAATATTTTTACCCTCAGCAGCAGATCCCATTCCATAACCTTTTACAGTTTTAGCAAGAATTACAGTTGGACGACCAACAGTATCTTGTGCTTTTTTATAAGCTGCATAAACTTTAACTGGATCATGTCCACCTCTACTTAATTTGTAAATTTCGTCATCAGACATATTTTCAACTAAAGCAGCAGTTTCAGGATATTTATTAAAGAAGTGTTCTCTTGTATAAGCTCCACCTTTTTGTTTGCAGTTTTGGTATTCACCATCAACTGTTTCTTCCATTAATTCTAATAATTTACCAGTTTTATCTTTAGCTAAAAGTGCATCCCACTCTCTACCCCAGATAACTTTAGTAACTTCCCATCCAGCTCCTCTAAATTCACCTTCAAGTTCTTGAATAATTTTACCATTTCCTCTTACAGGACCATCAAGTCTTTGTAAGTTACAGTTAACAATAAAAACAAGATTATCTAAACATTCTCTACCAGCTAAAGAAATAGCTCCTAAAGATTCAGGTTCATCACATTCACCATCACCCATGAAACAATAAACAGTTTGACCACTACAATCTTTAATACCTCTATTTGTTAAGTATTTTAAGAATCTAGCTTGGTAAATTGCTTGAATTGGTCCAAGTCCCATAGATACAGTTGGAAACTGCCAGTAGTCAGGCATTAATTTAGGATGTGGGTATGATGATAAACCTTTACCATCAACTTCTTGTCTAAAGTTATCCATTTGCTCTTCGCTAATTCTACCTTCTAAAAATGATCTAGCATAAATACCTGGAGATATATGACCTTGGAAATAAACTAAATCTCCACCATCTTTATCATTTGCAGCTTTAAAGAAGTGGTTAAACCCTACATCATATAAAGTAGCAGAAGATTGGAAAGATGCAATATGTCCACCAAGTTCTAATTTTTTAGCAGATGCTCTTAAAACCATAGCTTGTGCATTCCATCTAATGATAGATCTAATTTTTCGCTCCATCTTTTGGTCACCAGGAACTTTTGGTTCTTGCATAGTTGGAATTGTATTTAAATAAGCAGTAGTAGCTTTGTACGGTAAGTGTGCTCCACTTCTTCTTGCTTTATCAATTAATTGTTCAAGTAAGTAATGTGCTCTTTCTTTACCTTCTTCTTCAAGTACAGTTTCTAGAGCGTCCATCCACTCTTGTGTTTCCATTGGATCAATATCATTCAAATTTATATCTGACATAAATAATTCCTTATAATAGTTTATTTTTTAATATAAAGACTAATTCTTAAATTAGACTTAGTTTATAATTTTAAAATTATACTCTAATAAACTTATTTCAATCATATTGTTTAAAAGTACGGTTTTCAGATAAGATAAGTCATCATTTTAAGTTTTACTAGTATTTTTTAAAATATTTTTTATTTTTTTACGCATTTAAATTAAGAAAACTTTAATATAACTATCAAATTTGCTTTAGTATAACTTAAATTACATTAAAATAATAATATAAATGATTTAAATAGATATATTTTGCCACTACATAAATATAGTATTAAGAATAAAAATTAATTATATTTTTTTATATACTAATTTTCATTAAAAGTTATAATTTAACTCTAATAAGGCTAGAAATATAAACTAGTAATATTGAAAAAAAGAGTTTAATTTGAATAAATACAATAAATTTAGACTAATTTTAACAGGAAAAGACTCTGCTAAAATGAATATGGCAAAAGATGAAACTTTAGTTAAATCTTACGAAGAAAATGATTTACCAATATTAAGATTATATACTTGGGAAAAATCATTTACTATTGGTGTATCTCAGAAATTCGAAGAATACGAATACTTAAGCGATTATAAAAAAAATTATGCAAAAAGAATTACTGGTGGTGGAGTTTTATTTCACGGTCATGATTTATCTTATTCATTGATTTTACCTGTTTCATATATGAAGGGATTAAGTGTAAAAGAATCTTATGAAAAGATTTGTACATTTATTTTAGAATTTTATAATTCTTTAGGTCTTAAATCACTTTATGCAAAAGATGATGAAAATATCACATTAAGTAAATCATCATTCTGTCAAGTGGGATATGAAGCTTATGATATTTTAGTTAATGGAAAAAAGATTGGTGGAAATGCTCAAAGAAGAACAAAAAAACTAATTTTCCAACATGGTTCAATCCCAATTAAAAATATTAATAATATTCATTCAGAGAAAAAAATGTTTATAGGAAATTCTTTAGATGAATTTAATTTAGATTTATCATATGAAGAGGCTATAATTAAAGTAATTACTGCATTTGAGAAAACATTTAAAGTAGAACTAGAGAAATCAAGTTTAAATAAAAAAGAAGAAGAGAAATTAAACTCTTTATTGAAGGACAAATATGACTATAGATAGCACAGCAAAATACAGAAAACCAGAATGGTTAAGAAAAAAGATTTCATTTTCAGCGCAAAAAGAAATGGATCAATTATTAGAAGAAGTTGGGATTCATACAATTTGTCAAGAAGCTAAGTGTCCAAATATATCTGAGTGTTTTTCGAAAAAGAATGCAACATTTTTAATTTTAGGAAATATCTGTACAAGAAGATGTTCTTACTGTAATGTATTAACTGGTAAACCAGAAGAAGTAAATCCAAAAGAAATTAACCAAGTAACAGTTGCAGTTTTAAGATTAGGATTAAAATTTGTTGTTATTACATCTCCTGCTAGAGATGATTTAGGTGATGGTGGAGCTTCTCAGTTTTACAAAGTTACAAAAAATATTTTAGAAAAATCTCCTGGAACTCAAGTTGAATTATTAATTCCTGATTTTAAAGGTAAAATTGAATCAATTCAAAAAGTAGTTGACTCAGGTGCAATTATTATTGGACATAATGTAGAAACAATTCCCCGATTTTATAAAATAAGAAAAAATGCCTCATATAAGAGATCTATTCAAGTTTTAAAAGATATTAAACGATTAGGTGGTGATAATGTTAAAACTAAAAGCGCATTAATGGTAGGATTAGGTGAAACTTTTGAAGAAATGGTTCAAGTTTTCCAAGATTTAATTGATGTTGGCTGTAAGTTCTTAAGTATTGGTCAATACTTAGCACCTTCGGGAGAGTTTGAAAAAGTTAAAGAGTTCGTTACACCTGAAACATTTGCTTTATATAAAAGAACAGCTATGGATATGGGATTTGAATTTGTACATTCAACACCTTATGCTAGATCTTCTTATATGGCTCACGAATATTTATCAAATGAAGATGGGGATACGAATAAAAATTTATTAAAATAATAAAGGAAGCGTATGTCTAGAAAAGTAGGAATAATTGGTGTTGGAAATGTAGGTTCAACATTAGCTTACACATTAGCAAGTAAAAACATTTGTGATGAAATTGTTTTAAAAGATATAAGAGAAAACATTCTTGAAGCTATGAGCCTTGATGTTTCTCAAGCAGCTTCTGCTGCATCTTCTAAAACAAAAGTATCAGGAGTTGTTAAAGCTTGTGAGTTTAAAGATTGTGATATTGTAGTTATAACTGCTGGAATTCCTAGAAAACCAGGAATGAGCAGAGATGACTTACTTTTAACAAATGCTAAGATTATGCAAGCTGTTGTTAATGAAACAATAGAATATAATTCTAATGCAATTATTCTTATTGTATCTAATCCTTTAGATGCTATGGTCTATACTGCTTTAAAAACTAGCTCACATCCAAAAGAAAAAATTATTGGTATGGCTGGTATTTTAGATTCTTCTAGAATGGCGCACTTTATTTCTAAAAAATTAGATATTTCATCTGATGAAATTGAAACTTCAGTTATGGGAGGACATGGTGATACTATGGTTCCTTTATCAAACTTCACAAAAGTTCAAGGTAAAAACTTATCTGAATTTTTAAGCGAAGATGAAATCTTAGATATTATGGAGAAAACTAGAAATGGTGGAGCTCAAATAGTAAAAGCTTTAGGAAATGGTAGTGCTTATTATGCACCTGCTTATTCTACATCTTTAATGGTAGAAGCTATACTTAATGATACAAAAGAAACTTATCCTTGTGCTGTTTTATTAAACGGTGAATATGGATATGAAAATATTGTTGCTGGAGTTCCTATTGTTTTAGGAAAAAATGGTTGTGAAGAAATCATTGAATTAGACTTAAATGATGAACAAAAAGAACAGTTCAAAAATTCTATTGATTCAGTATTAGAATTAACATCTACTTTAGATCAGAAATTCTTCTAAACAAATCTTTTTTATAAATAAACTATAACAATTTTAAAATTGTTATAATTTATAATTCTCATTTTTAATTTTATCTAAAGTAGTCTCTTTATACATTTTTTTAATTAGATCTCTTGGTTTTAGCCATTGATCATGTAAAGAACACTTATTATTACAATCACAAAGACCTATTCCCAAAATACATGTAGTATCACTATCAAGATCATCAAAAGTTATTAAGATATCAATCATAGAAATTTCTTTTGCTTCTTTTTTAAGCTCATATCCACCTACTCTACCCTTAATAGAATTCACAAAATCTGCTTTTACTAATTTCATCATTATCTTTGTTAAAAACTTGTAAGAAATATTTAGTTCTTTTGCTAGTTCTTTTGCTGAATATAATCTTTCATTACCATTTTTTGCAATATAAGATAAAATCCTAATCGCATATTGAGTTGTATTATGTAATTGCATTTCTTTCCTTGTTAATGGAATTATATCCTATTTATAATTAAAAGTTTTATATTCTACCTAAAGGTAGAATTAATTTTTAATTTGCTAGTATTCTAAAATACTACTTAAGGGTAGAATTAAACAAAGGAGTTAGAATGACTGAACGAATAACAAAAAACATGGCCAGAAATATTTATTTTGGTGGAAGTTTATTTGCTATTTTAGTATTTACTGGACTTACATTTGATACTGTTCAAAAAATACCAGAATTATCTAATGCACAAAATATAACGCACTCAGTTGCAAGAGGTAAAAATCTTTGGGAAGTAAACAACTGTGTTGGCTGTCACACTATTATGGGAGAAGGTGCTTATTATGCTCCCGAGTTGGGAAATGCTTTTGACCGACTAGGTGGTGGTGACAAAGAAGCTTTTAAAGCTTATATGCAAGCATGGATGGCTGCTCAACCTCTTGACACACCTTCAAGAAGAAAAATGCCTCAATTTAATTTAAGTGAAAAACAAGTTAATGATTTAGCTTCGTTTTTAATATGGACATCAAAAATCGACGATAATGAATGGCCACCAAACATAGAAGGATAAGAAAAAATGAAATACACTTCACAAATGGTAGCAAAGCCATATTTTATATTTGCACTAATTCTTCTTGCTGGAGAAATACTTTTTGGCCTTATAATGGGAGTTCAATATATTAATGGAGATTTTTTATTTCCTTATATTCCTTTTAATGTTGCACGTATGGTTCATACGAACTTACTTATTATTTTAATTTTATTTGCTTTTATGGGTGCTACATATTATTTAGTTCCAGAAGAATCAGAGCGAGAACTTTGGAGTCCAAAACTTGCAATTGTAACATTCTGGGTATTTTTATTTGCCTCAGTTGCTACAATATTAGGATATTTACTTGTACCTTATTCAACCCTTGCAGAAATAACATATAATAATATTTTACCTACTATGGGAAGAGAGTTTTTAGAACAGCCTACAATCACTAAACTAGGTATTGTTGTAGTTGTTTTAGCTTTTATTTTAAATGTTACTATGACTGTTTTAAAAGGACGTAGAACTGTAATTACTGTTGTTTTACTAACTGGTTTATTTGGTATGGCATTTTTCTTTTTATTCGCATTCTATTTACCAGAAAATCTTGTATTAGATAAATTCTTCTGGTGGTTTGTTATTCACTTATGGGTTGAGGGTGTTTGGGAATTAATTATGGGTGCAATTTTATCATTTGTATTAATTAAAGTAACAGGTGTTGATAGAGAACATATTGATAAATGGTTATATTTAATTATTGCAATGACTTTAGTTTCTGGAATTGTCGGAACTGGTCATCATTTCTTTTATATAGGAACTCCTGATTATTGGTTATGGATTGGATCTGTAGCATCTGCTGTTGAACCACTACCCTTCTTTTTAATGGTTATATATGCATTTACAATGGCTAAAAAAAGAAGAATTGATCATGAAAATAAAATTGCTTTAACATGGGCAAAAGGTACTGCAGTAATGGCATTCTTAGGCGCTGGTGTTTGGGGATTCTTACATACTTTAGCTCCTGTAAATTATTATACTCACGGAACTCAATTGACAGCAGCTCATGGGCATTTATCATTCTTTGGAGCATATATTATGATTATGTTTACAATTATTTCATATGCTATGCCTATTATGAGAGGTAGAAATAAAGGTAATGGTCCAAATGCACAAAAAGTTGAGAGATTAAGTTTTTGGTTAATGGTTTGGGGAATGTTAGGACTTACTATTGCTTTAACAGTAGCAGGAGTTTGGCAAATTGCACTTCAAAGATGGCCAGAATCAGGTGAAGCTTTAAGTTTTATGGCAACACAAATTGAAATTATTCCTGTATACATGGTAAGACTTGGATTTGGGATTATGACATTTACTGGATTAGTTCTATATATATACTCATTTTTTGTAAAAGATGATTATTCAAGTATTAAGGCTTAAAATGGAAGAAGTTATCGGTAAAGTTTGGGATAAGTTTATTATAAAAAAAGTTAATAAATCTTACGAAAAACAAAAAGTATTATTAAAAGATAAGAAAAAAAGTCTAAAAATATTTTATCACCTTTTAGGAGGTGATAAATCTAAAGAGATTTTAATTACCGATAAAAGAAACATGTTAAAAAAAAGAAATTTACTTGAAAAAATATCAGGTATGGGTAAAAGCTATTTTCTTCCTTGGCAGGATGAAAAAGCTCTTTACCTACCCTCTTTCATATCTACTTTTGCAAATAAAGAAGATAATGAAATGTTATATTTTTGGATTATTGCTTTAATGAGTAAAAGCAATATAACTCATAATAACTTTATCTTAGAAAATATAAAAAATACAAATGCATTAATAAATAGATATGAAGGTTTTAAAAAATTCTATGATAAATGCTCAAATAAATTATTTGAAGAAGATGATGAATTATCATATATTAAGTCTTTAAATGAAAAAGATTTACTAAATGAAGAAATCAATCAAAGCCCATATGCATTGTGGGTATATCCAGCTTTAAATACAAAAACAAAGTTTGAAGAATTTGAAGAAGAAGATGAAGGAAAGAAAAAGAAAAAGAAAAAAGATGAAAATGCAAAAACTGATACGCTAGAGATGAAAAAACAAGTAAATCAACTTGACGATAAGAAAAAAACAGATGGTTTACTGATTTTCTTACCAGATGCACTTATGAGTATTTTAGAACAAGTAAATGTTGATAGAAGTGAAGATGATAGTTTTGATGAAGATGCTATATATAATGCAACTGACTTAGATGAAATTACTTTAGGACGAAAAAAAGCAAATTTAAATGCACGTATTAAAATGGATTTAGATATTGAAACTAGAGTAAGTGAAGAAGTGTTTTTAGGTAAAGGTTTTTACCTTGATGAATGGGATTACAAAAAAAACGATTATGCTAAAAACTATGTATGTATAAAAACTATAATCAATGATAATATAAAAGCTATACCTTTAGCACAAAGACTTAAAAAAATTGTAAAAAGAGTTCAAAATGAACTTGATTTAATGCAAATAGATAAAATTAAAAAAGACAATCTAATTTATGGTGATGAATTAAACCTAGATTCATGGTTAGAGTATAAGACTTCTTTAAATAAAAATGAACATAAACAAAACTTTTTTATAAATTATGAGAAAAAAAATAGATCTATGTCTACTTTGATTTTAGCAGACATATCATTATCAACAGAAGCTGGCATTACAAGTGAGATTAGAGTAATTGATATGATTAAAGATTCTCTAATGGTATTTTCAGAAGCACTTACAAGATTAGAAGATAAATTCTCAATTTATGCTTTTTCATCATTAAAAAATACAAAAGTTAGATTTCATATTATTAAAAACTTTAAAGAAAAATATTCAAATATTATTAGAGGTAGAATTAATGAAATTAAACCAGGTTATTACACAAGACTTGGTGCTGCTATTAGACAAAGTACTAAGATTTTGGAAAAACAAGATTCAAATAATAAATTATTACTAATTATTAGTGATGGAAAACCAAATGACGTGGATAAATATGATGGACGATATGGAATTGAAGATACTAAAAAAGCAATTTTAGAAGCAAAATTAAAAGGAATAACTCCCTTTTGTGTAACCATAGATTTAGAAGCAAAAGATTATTTATCTCATTTATTTGGCAAAAATGGATATGTACTAATAAAAAATAGCAAAAACTTACCAAAAGCATTAAGTGATATTTATATAAATTTAACAAAATAAGGAAGAATTAAATGCAAGAAACTATATATTATAAAGAACAAAACAATGAAGTTGAATTATTTGAAGCAGCTGCTTCTATGGATCTTCCTTTATTAATTAAAGGACCAACAGGATGTGGAAAAACAAGATTTATTGAAGCTATGGGACAAAAGTTAAATAGAGAAGTATATACAGTTGTATGCCATGATGATTTATCTTCTGCTGATTTAATAGGAAGACATTTAATTAATGAGAATGGAACATTTTGGCAAGATGGACCTTTAACTAAAGCTGTAAGAAATGGTGGCATTTGTTATTTAGATGAAATTATAGAAGCTAGAAAAGATACAACAGTTATTTTACATTCACTGGCTGACTATAGAAGAGTTTTAAATATAGATAGAACTGGGGAAACAATTCAAGCACATAAAGATTTTATGTTAGTAGTTTCATATAATCCAGGGTATGCAAATGTATTAAAAGGTATGAAAGCTAGTACAAAACAAAGATTCATATCTTTATCTTTTGATTATCCAATTGAAGAAGTTGAAAAAGAAATATTAATAAAAGAAAGTTCTTGTTCTTATGAAATTGCCACAAAACTAGTTTCTATTGCAAAAGAAATAAGACAATTAGATGAAAGCGAAATACAAGAGGCCGTATCAACAAGGTTATTAATATATGCTGCAAAATTAATCCAAAAAGGTTTTAATCCTTATAATGCATGTATTCATTCTATTGTTGAATCTTTAAGTGATGAAAAAGAAGTGTTAGAAGTTTTAGAAAAATTAATTTCTTTACATTTTTCAAAATAATAATATTTATAGTAAATCTAATAATCTAATTTTTTAATGTAAAGTATCAATTCTATTAAAAAATAAGATTATTACATTACTTTTTTTAGTATTTTAATTATATAATAATATCTTATATAATTAATCAAATTAAAATATAGGATGACTTATTCGATTATTTTTAATATTATTTTTTTCTC
>JABSOL010000267.1 GCA_013215985.1 Campylobacteraceae bacterium | reverse complement strand
AATAAAAACAATATAACTACTTATGAACAAATTGAATTAGAATTATGGCCTGAAAAGTCTATGACTAGCCATGCTTTAAAGTCTTTTATAAAAGAGCTTAGACTTAAAATTCCTCTTAGTATAATAAAAAATGTACCTCAAGAAGGATATATTTTATTAATTGAATAAATGTACACTTTTTTGATACTTTATTATTGTACCATTCGGCCAGAAATAAAAATTTTAAAATAGGAATAAAATTATGGAAAATGCTTTTCGAATTGAAAAAGATTTTTTAGGTGAAAAACAAATAGATATACATGCATATTACGGAATACAAACATTAAGAGCAAAAAAGAACTTTGATATAACAAGAACAAATATTTCTTTGTTTCCAAATTTTATTAAATCTTTAGCAAAAGTTAAAAAAGCTTGTGCTTTAGCTAATCATGAACTAGGTGACTTAACTGATGTTCAAAAAGATGCGATTGTTCAAGCTTGTGATGAAATTATTGATGGTAAACTTCATGATCAATTTATTGTTGATCCAATTCAAGGTGGAGCTGGAACTTCTACTAATATGAATGCAAATGAAGTTATTGCAAATAGAGCGCTAGAAATTATGGGTCATCCTAGAGCTGCTTATCATATTTTACATCCAAATAATCATATAAATATGTCTCAAAGTACAAATGATGCTTATCCTACTGCTATTAAAATAACTTTACATGAGCTTATTTATAAACTTAAATCTTCTTTAAGATATTTAAGAGATTCATTTGATGCTAAAGCGCTTGAATTTAATGATATTTTAAAAATGGGAAGAACTCAGCTTCAAGATGCTGTGCCTATGACACTGGGGCAAGAATTTAAAACTTATTCAATTATGATTGATGAAGATATTTTTAGATTAAGAGAAGCTCAAAGTCTATTAAAAGAGATTAATCTTGGTGCTACAGCCATTGGAACTGGTATTAATACAAAAGCAACTTATAGAAAAGTTGTTATTAAACATTTAAGAGATGTTACTGAAGTTGAATTTGATAACTCTGGAAACTTAATTGAAGCTACACAAGATACAGGTGTATTTGTACATGTTTCAGGAATTTTAAAAAGAGTAGTTATTAAAGTTTCAAAAGTTTGTAACGATTTAAGACTATTAAGTTCAGGGCCAAGAGCTGGGTTTAATGAAATTAATTTACCACCATTACAACCAGGTTCTTCAATTATGCCAGGTAAAGTTAATCCTGTTATTCCTGAAGTTGTAAACCAAGTATGTTTTGATGTAATTGGTGCTGATACAACTATTTCTATGGCTTGTGAGGGTGGTCAATTACAATTAAATGTATTCGAACCTTTAATTGCATATAAACTCTTCACTTCTATTAATATGATGAGAAGATCATTTTATGCATTAGCAGATAAATGTATTACAGGAATTACTGCTAATGCTGATGTTTGTATGGATAATGTATTAAATTCTATTACTATTGTTACGTATTTAAACCCAGAATTAGGTTATGAAAAATGTTCGGCAATAGCAAAAGAAGCTTTAGAAACTAATCGACGTGTATATGATATTGTATTAGAACAAAAATTATTTACAAAAGAGCGATTAGATGAACTTATTAGTCCTGAAAACATTTTAAAACAAGGTCATTAATGAAAATTACTATAATTAATACAGGTGGTACTTTTAATAAAGAATATAATTTATTAAAAGGTGCTTTAGATGTAAAATCAGATGCTTCATCTTTAGAAGAAATTCTAAAATGGACTCATAATATTGACTTTGAGATAATTAATATTTTAGCAAAAGATTCTTTAGAAATAAATGATGATGATAGAGATATTATTATTGAATCAATTAATAAAGCTAAAAATGATAAAATAATAATTATTCATGGTACTGATACTATGAGTGAAACAGCTGTTTATTTGGATGAAAGAGTTAAAAATAAACAAGTTGTAATTACTGGTGCTATGATTCCTATGAGTATTTCTATTACTGAAGCAGTTATGAATTTTTCAGCTTCATTTGGATTCTTAAATGGAAAAATAGATAATGGAATTTATATTTCACTTCATGGTGTTATTTCAAATCATTTAAATATTTATAAAGACAAAAAAATAGGAAAATTCCTAAAAAAATAATTTTTAAAACAAAAATTTTACAAAAATTCTTTGATTATAAGCATAATATTTTTTATTGCTTAATGATTATATAAGTATAATTATGCTTTAATCAATAGAATTACAACTGCAAATATCACATTTAAAAAAATAC
>JABSOL010000266.1 GCA_013215985.1 Campylobacteraceae bacterium | reverse complement strand
GGAAGGGGTATCAGGATTCGAACCTGAGAATGTCAGCACCAAAAGCTGATGCCTTACCACTTGGCGATACCCCTATTCGTAGCTACATGCTATGAACGGACGGAATTATATACTATCAAACTTAAAACATTCTTAAAATAATAACATTCTGTATATTATTTTCTAAATTCGATGATTTTCATAGTAATTCATTGATTTTCTATGCTTTTTACTGCATTTTATAGGCTTTCTCCTTTATAAATATATTTATAATATATTTATATTTTATGTTTTTTATTGATTAAATAGTAATTTAATAAGAAAATAGGGTGTAAATTCTAAAAATCTTTTATAAATTATTACAATATTCACCTAAAACCCATAATATATTTTTATTTATTAGTGAAAATTTATTAATATTGTATAATATGAAATAAAAAAGGAGATAATAATATGAATAAAATTTTACTAATATGTTTTTTAAGTGTAAGTTTTTTATTTTCAAATGAAAAAATCACTAGTATTTATGATTTTACTGTTAAAGATATAGATAATAAAACTATATCATTAGATAAATATAAGAATAAAGTACTCTTAATAGTTAATGTTGCAAGCCAATGTTCTTTTACTTCACAATATGAAGGTTTAGAAAAACTATATAGTCTATATAAAGATAAAGAGTTTATGGTTTTAGCTTTTCCATCTAATGAGTTCTCAAAACAGGAACCAGGTACTAATGCTGAGATTAAAAACTTCTGTTCTGTTAATTATGCAGTAGATTTTGATCTGTTTTCTAAAGTAATAGTTAATGGTGATAATACTATACCTCTATATAAGTATTTAAAAAAAGAACAAAGTGGTATATTTGGTACTGAAAGTATTAAATGGAACTTTACAAAGTTTTTAGTTAATAAAGAAGGTAAAGTAGTTGATAGATACTCATCTTTTACAAAACCTATGCAAATTCAAGACGATATTAAAGAACTATTAAAATAATTTATTTTCTTTTTTATTAAGTATAGAATTATATATTGAATGATATAGTCTATATTATTCAAGTAATTAATATATAAATTAGGATTCACGTGAATTACAATATTGATAAGTTTAAAGATTTAAAAATAATATATGTTGAAGATGAATTAGATCTACAAAAAGTTGTAGTTAGTTTTTTGTTTGATATTGTTAATAGAATAGATTATTTTTCTAATGGTTTAGAAGCTCTTGAGGCATTTTCTGAGAATGATTATGATTTAATCATTACAGATATCAATATGCCTAAATTAAATGGTTTAGAGCTTATTAAAAGAATTAGAATAAATAATAAAGATATACCTATTATTATTACTACTGCATATGATGATCCTACATATATAGAAGAGGTTAAAAAATTAGGAGCTAGTTCTTATGTTCTTAAGCCTTTAGACTTCTCTGAGCTTATTGATACTATTAATTCTCATATAAAATAGAAGTTAATCTATTTTATATTGATAATCTTAAATCTTGAGTTTTTATACTGTGGCATTACCATACCTGCATTTGCATTTATATAAGTAGCATCAGATATTAAGTACTTTTTATTATTATACATAAATGAGGTACCTGTAATATTTGAATTAAATGCTACAGCAGATGCTAGATGATTTTTATACTTTAATGCAACAATATCTAAGTTTGTTAAGTTCTTAATTAGAAATGTAAACATAATGCTTCTATCTTCACAATCAGAGAAGTTATAATAAATTGTTTCTTCTGGAAATAAAACTTTTTCATAAGAAAAATTCTTTAGATCAGTTTTATATTGAAATGATGTTTGCACAAATCTTAACATCATATTCACAGCTTCAACTTCTTTTTTACCTTTTATTATCTCTTTCATTTGTTTTAATAAAGACTCAGATAATAAACTTGAATTATTAGAATTTAAATAAACTCTATAATCAGATTGAGGGAAAGTAGAATAGAATTTGACTACACAGATATTAGACCAAAAGGAGCAAGACTTATTACTTCAGGAGGTAAAGCCCCAGGACCACGACCATTAAAAGAATGTTTGGTTAAAATTGAAGGGATATTGTCTGAAAAAGAAAATGGAGACCATCTTACAACTTTAGAAGTACATGATATTGTATGCTATATTGCGGACGCAGTATTAGCTGGAGGAATAAGACGAGCTGCACTTATTAGTTTATTTAGTGCAGATGACAATGAAATGATTGGTTGTAAATCCGGGAAATGGTATGAAAAAAACCCACAAAGAGGTAGAGCAAATAACTCCGCGTGTTTAATGAGACATAAAATTACAAAAGAATTTTTTATGGATTTATGGAAAAGAGTTGAATTATCAGG
>JABSOL010000265.1 GCA_013215985.1 Campylobacteraceae bacterium | reverse complement strand
ATAATTGATCCTCTGATTGAAGAGAAAATTGAAATAATTGATCCTCTGATTGAAGAGAAAATTGAAATAATTGATCCTCTGATTGAAGAGAAAATTGAAATAATTGATCCAAAAATTATTTTAAATGAAATATATCCAAGTGCAGAATATATTTCAAATATACAAGAGCAAAGGCTAGATAAAAACACTATTTTATTTAACAACTTAGAATATAAAATTATCACATCTCCAATTACAGGTGTAAAATGGCTAGATAGAAACCTTGGTGCATCAAAAGTTTGTACAGATTATAAAAAGAAAGATGATTGGTATACTCAATATAGAGATGAGCAAAAAGATTGTTTTGGAGACTATTACCAATGGGGAAGATTAAATGATGGTCATGAAAAGATAAATAGTTTACTTTCAAAAACAAGATCACAAATATTAAATGTTTCGAATGAAGGTAAATTTATTTCTGTTCAAATGTCAAGTGATAGAAAAAATATGGATTGGATAAAAACTACTAAGATTAATAGTAAAAAAAGAGAAGACTTTTGGTCGGGAGTTAATGATGTATCAATTTGTCCAAAAGGATTTAAGGTTCCAAGTGGTGGAGATTTTATGAAAGAAACTTATTCATTTACGAATGAAGAAGATATTTCAAAAGGTATAGTAAAAATAAAAGACCTTAAATCCGCATTTCAAAACTTTCTAAAATTAGCAAGTTCTAATTCAAAATTATTTACAGGTGAATTATTTAGCCCATTAAGAGGAGCATATTGGACTAGTGAACATGCACATAGAGAAGATGCCTGGAGTTTTTCATTTCCAAGTCGTTATTCAATGTTAGGAACAATTCAAAGAGCAAATGCAAATACAATTAGATGTGTAGAAAATAAAAAAGATTAATATTTTGAGAGTATACTGCTTATACTCTCAAAAAACTTTTTTACTAAATCTTTTCTACTAGATTTTGGTGTATGCTTAAGTCTTCATCAATTAAAACTACTTGAATTCCATCTCTTATTTCACAAGAAGGATTTATCATAAAAGAAGTAGATAATATTCCACTCTCAAGTGTTGAAGATGAAATAATAGTTGAAGATAAAATATTATGCTCAATTTTGTTTTTATTAATAATATGAGAGAATTCTTTATCTTCAACAGTTTTATATCTTTCATAACTAGCAGATGTAGTTAAAGCCTGATTAGATATATTTACAATTAACAAATTTTCATCCGTCTTTTTTGGATTTTTAATTCCAATTGAAAAAGATGAATTGTCAGGTTTTAAACCATGAGCATAAATATCTCCTCCAAAATTAACTAAAGCAGCTTCTATATTAAAATCTTTTATAATCATAACTGCTACATCAACAGCATATTCTTTTATAACTCCACCTAAATCTAATTTTGTTTCTTTATCTTTAAAATGAAGTTTTTTATCTTTTAAAAACCATGACCTAGAGCCATACATGTATTTAAAACTTAATAAACATTCGTCTATTTCTTTTATTGTATTTTTTTTATAACAATGATTAATAGTTCCAACAGAAATATCAAAAATACTATTTGTTTGTTCAGATAGATCTTTTACAGTATTTAATATATTATATGTTTGATTATCAATAGAAATTTTATTTCTTTTTCTATTATTAATAACTTTATTTAAATATGAATCTTTATTATAAAAATTATATTTTTTTTCTAAAATATATGTTTCTTTTTTAATTTCTTCAAAACACTTATTTGCTTTATTTTTATCTTTTTCATAAATTAAAACTTCACAAGGTGAAGTCATAGCTTCAAAAGTAAATTTATATAATTGTATTTTATTTTCGATAAGTATTTCTCCAAGTTCTTTTATCTTCTAAACTGGGTTCTAAACCATCACCTTTTAAGTTTAAAAAATAAGCTTTAAAATCACTAATAGCCAGAAGTTTTGCATTATTTATAAATTTAAAATCATTAATATTTTTAGCTAAAGTTATACTTGAGCTAACACTTAGTTTTGAAATTAAAAGACTTTTTATATTTTTAGATTTTACAAAACTAATGCTTAAATTCTTTTTATCTGGGGAAATAGATATATTATCAATATCTTGTTCAAATAATTTACTTCTTACTACTGTTGTATTAAGATTTGATATATCTAAGATTTTAATTTCTTTAGAGTCATTAAAAATAATTAATAATTCTTTTTCATTTATTGTTAGAAGTTTTTTAATTCTTTTACTAAAATTATGTGTTTTAATAATTTGATTTGTAGTTGAACTATAAATATTTACTGAAGTATTATTTCCTGTAAAAAAATACTTATCATCTAAACTATATGCTACAATTTTAATT
>JABSOL010000264.1 GCA_013215985.1 Campylobacteraceae bacterium | reverse complement strand
AGGTATTTTATTTGATATATATATATATACTCCATTTTTTTACCGTTCGGAGAAGAGCATATTACACATTGCATATTCTATAGATCATATTATTAAAAATCACGTTTACGTTTTCGTGTTGTTTATGCATTATAAACATTTACATCGTGTCAACTTATTTCTTTGGGAATTTATTTGTTACGTATGGTAATCTATCTTATTAACCAGATGATTTTTTCCTTTTATCTCTAGGAATATTCATATATTTAGTAAATAAGCGAATACATCTCATTTCTAAAAAGATGTTATTTTAAAATATTTTATAATTACCATTATGTTTCACAAAGAAGTTAAATATTCGTCTTTAAAAATATGAGGAAGAGTATTTAGTATTAAAGTCATTCATCAGCCTAAAATTTGTGATCGGGATGGTGTAAACATGCATGGGGTGGTAAAGTTAATTTATTTGAATATTTTAAATGTTTAGAATTTATTTCAATTAAAATTGTACTTATATTCTTAATATTTATATTAAATCAACTTAGAAATTAGAATTACTTTTTAAACACATTTAATAAAATAATAAGTAATAATATAATTAGTGTATATTATTTATCTATATTATTTAAAATAAGCTATTTATAATTATTATTTTTATTATTTATTATAAATAACAAAAGGATTAATATGAAATATCTAATTATTCTAATATTTTATATGTCAGTATTTTATTCTTATGAAATAAATGTTGGAATGAGTACAGCTATGAGTGGACCTACAAAAGCTTTAGGTCAAAATATGTATTTAGGTGTTAGTTTAGCCTTTAAACATGAAAATATCTTACAAAAAAAGTTTGAATACAAGATCACAGTTTTAGATGATGAATATGAACCTTACTTAAGTGCCAAAAATATGAGAATACTAACAGACAATAGAAAAATCTTAGCAATACTTGGAAATGTTGGTACTCCTATGGCAAATGTTTCTGTTCCTATTGCTAATGAGAAAAAGATTCTTTTATTTGGAGCTTTTACTGGAGCAGATATTTTAAGAAAAAGACCCCCTGATAAATATATTATAAATTATAGAGCTTCTTATAGACAAGAAACTTCATATATGATTAACATGCTTTTAGATAATGGTATTAAAGCAGAAGAAATTGCATTTTTTACACAAAATGATGGATATGGAGATGCTGGATACTATGGTGCTATTTCTGCTCTTAAAAAAAGAGGCTTTAATAAAATAAATACTTTATCCCATGGAAGATATACAAGAAATACTTTAAATGTAGAAGATGGTTTAATTACTATTTTAGATGCAGAAATTGATCCAAAAGCTATAATTATTGTTGGAACTTATGCTCCTGTTGCTAAATTTATTCATTTAGCAAAAGAAGATTTCCCATCTGCACTTTTTTTAAATGTTTCTTTTGTAGGAAGTAATGCTTTAAAAAAAGCACTAAAAAAGAATATATCAAACGTTCTTGTAACTCAAGTAGTTCCAAATTTTACTTCAAATTTAAATATAGTAAAAGATTATTTATCTGTACTCCTAAAATATGAAAAAAATGAAAAATTTTCTTTTGTATCTTTAGAAGGATATATAGTTGGAAAACTATTTATTGAAGCAGTTAAAAAAATACCACAAAAAGATATAAATAAAGAGAGTATTGTTCAATCTTTTGAAAATATAAAAGATTTTGATTTAGGACTTAATTTTAAATCGGGGTTTTCTAAAAATAAACATCAATTTTCTAATAAAATTTGGCCTACTTTGTTAAAAGATAATAAATATGTTGAATTTAAATGGAATTTATTAAATAAAAAAGATTAGACATTTATTTATAGGAGGAATAAATAATGATTAATTTATTAAATAAGCTTACGAATTTTTTATCAATAAAAGCAATAGTTTTTTCTGGCGTTTTTGTAATGTCTTTAGTTATTGTTGTTTTCGCTTCAACAATGGTATATTTGTCTTCTACAATAAAATATGATCAAATAAGCTTGAAAAAAATTCTCTTACTTGAAAATCAAAATAAAAATATTATAAACATTATAAAAGAAATAAATTATCTTGATACAGAGATTTTGCTTGCAAAAAATAATGATGAATTAGAAAAAATAGAAGACTTATTATTAGAAGAAACATCTAATAATAAGAACTTAGATTTTAAAAGAAACATTCACTTAGAAAAAAAATATAATTACAGTATTAAAAGAATTAGTAAACTTATTAATAGTGAAATAAGCTTACAAAGTGATTTTTATGATAAAGCTAGAATGATTTTATTTTATAAAAATGAATTAAATGATTATCTAATTAATATTAATCAAAAAATTGATATTATAATAAAAACAA
>JABSOL010000263.1 GCA_013215985.1 Campylobacteraceae bacterium | reverse complement strand
TACTGAAGAAGGAAAAGAGGAATTAAGCGAAGAAAAAGAAAATCCAATAGAATTATCTTCTGATTTTGCTAGTGAACTTGTAACTAGACTTGAAGGTCTAGAAAACAAAAATAAAGATTTAGAAAATGCTAAAAACAAATATATTGAAACTTTAGAATATAATAAAAATTCTATAGAAGCTCATGCAAATGTAGGTGTGATTTATAAAGCTTTAGGTGATACTAATAAAGCAATATATCATTATCTTGAAGTTATTAAAATCAATCCAAAACATGTTTTAACTTATAATAATTTAGGTAATGCTTTTAAAGAAATAAAAAATTATAAAATGGCTGAAAAAGCTTTTAAAGATTGTCTTAGACTTGATCCTTCAAACTTTAATGCTTATAATAATTTAGGAATAGTATATGAAAGTGCAGGACATAATTCACTAGCAAAACAAGCTTATAAAGAAGCAGTTAGAATTAATCCTAAATTCTCAAAAGCTATTAATAATATTGGAGTTCTTTTATATAAAGAAAAAAATTATGTTGATTCTGCAAAAATATTTGAAATCACGTTAGATGTAGATCCCCAGTATTATGAAGTATATTCTAATAAAGGTGCTGCTTACAATAAAGCAAAAAACTATGAAAAAGCAATTGAATCTTTAGAAAAAGCAATTGAATTAATGCCTAATCATTCAGGTGCTTATACAAACCTAGGAAATGTTTATAATAAAACATTTGATTATAAAAAAGCAGCTAAACTTCATGAAAAATCTATTTTATTAGATCCTCGTGGCTCAAGTGCTTATTCTAATGTAGGAACTTCTTATAAATACTTAGGACAAAATAAAAAAGCTATTGATTCATATAAAAAAGCTATTGAAATTGATCCTAATTTCCAGAATGCACATTTTGATCTTGCTACAATGTATTTATCACAAGAAGAGTTTTCTAAAGGTTGGGCTGAGTATGAGTGGAGATTTAAAAAAGAAGAAATGATTTCTCATATGATTGAACATAAAGATATATATTCGCAAACTATGTTTAAAAATGATATGGATATAGAAGGTCAAACTCTTTTATTACACTCAGAACAAGGTTTTGGAGATTCAATTCAATTTATTAGATTTCTAAGCCCTTTAAAGAAGAAGTTTAAATGTAAAATAGCTGTTAAATGTAGAGATGAATTAAAGGAATTATTTAAATGTATAAAAGAAATTGATGTATTAGTAGGAAGAAGTGAAAAAACACCAGTATTTGATGTTCATTTAGCAATTATGAGTATGCCTTTTGTATTAGATATGAAATCAATAAAAGATTTACCAAAAAATAAATCTTATTTAACTGCAAAAGTAAATAAAGATTTTAATGTTAAATCTGAAAAAGGGAAAATCAATATTGGTATTTGTTGGAGTGCTTCTGTTACTAGTGAAGTATATGAAGGAAAAGTATTTGATTTAAAATTCTTAGAAAGTATTATTCTATCTGATAAAATTAATGTATACTCTCTTCAAGTAGGTCCTGAAAATGAAGATATTAAAAAACTAGGATATGAAAATAATATTATTGATATAACAGATAAATTAACAGATTTCTCAAAAACTGCTTCTTTAATGAAAAGTCTTGACCTTGTAATTTCTTCTGATACTTCAGTTGCTCACTTAGCTGGAGCTTTAAATGTTCCTGTTTGGATTCTTTTACAAAAAACTCCTGATTGGAGATGGGGAAATAAAGGCGAAGTTTCACCTTGGTATCCTAGTGCTAAATTATTTAGACAAAAAAGTGAAAGAGTATGGGATAGTGTATTTGAATCAATGAGCGCAAAACTTTATAAAAGTTTTAGAATAAAAATAAAATAAATAGGTATCTTATTGAAACCATTAAATAACAATGACCAAATCAAAGAAAAAGAAGAAGAATATTCAAGAGAAGAATAATACAAAAGCTAAGTTTTATATTAAAAGAGTTTCAAATGTAGAAGAAGAAGATGATTTATTTTTAAATGAACATGAGCAGTTTTTTCAAAGATTAAATTATTTTCTAGATATTAAAAAAGAATGGCCAAGATGTATTTCAAAAGATGAGAAAATAATATTTAGAACTTATGTTCTAATATGGCTAGTGTGTTTATTCCAAGTCCTAGTAAAAAAGATAAAAAAAAAAACCATTTAAATCTCAAACAGTAAAAACTAAAGATTTTATTAAAATGAATAATGATATTTTATTAATAGATAATTTTGCAATTTAAAATAAAAAAAATGATGTTAATATTGATGCTATTTTAGATAAAAATAAAAAAGAAGCTAATAAAATATTATATAAAAAGTAAAGGAATTTAAATGAAAAGTTTATTTATTTCTATTTTATGAAA
>JABSOL010000262.1 GCA_013215985.1 Campylobacteraceae bacterium | reverse complement strand
ATTCTTTTATTTCATTATATTGATATGAAGGTAAAACTTTTTTAGGCATAAAATCTTTTAAAATATTAAATTTATTTTGAAAGTCATCATCATTAATTAATAAATCTTTATGAGATCTTCTAATACTTAAAGGCTCAATCACCAGATCTTTTCCAATCTTTAATACTAAATCTTTAATTAACACATCTGCTTTTGTATATAAACCATTAATGCAAAGTAAAAAATCACTTTTATTTTCATACGAGAATTTTTTATCTTCATTTATAGTATTTAAAATATCTAATAAAGTAATTTCATTAGATATTTTTAAAAAGTGTTTTGTATAATATGGTAAATAATCATGTTTATAATCAAAGCTAAAAAGTTCTATCTCTAATCTCATATTTTGCCTTTTATTCTTGATGTCTTGAAACTTTTGCACCTAGAAGTTTTAATTTACCTTCTAAATCTTCATACCCTCTATCTAAATGATAAATTCTATGAATATTTGTTTCACCTTCAGCAACTAAAGCTGCTAATACTAAAGCTGATGAAGCTCTTAAATCTGTAGCCATAACATCAGTAGCACTTAGTTTTCCAGGAACTCCAGTAATACTTGCAATATTTCCATTTAAATGAATTTCTGCACCTAGTCTTACAAGTTCACTAACATGCATATATCTATTTTCAAATAATCTTTCGTCAATAGTAGAAGTACCATTTGCTTGAGTCGCTAAGGCCATAAATTGAGCTTGCATATCAGTAGGAAAACCTGGATATTCACTTGTAATAATATTTACAGCTTTAATTTCATTTGTAGGCATTATTGTTAAAGTGTCTTTTGTACTTTCAAGTGTAAAATTCATTTCTTCTAATTTTGATACAACTGCATCTAAGTGATCAGGTCTTACATTTGTTAATTTTAGTTTTGTATTAGTAATTGCACCTAAACAAAGATAAGTTCCTGCTTCAATTCTATCAGGTATTACTTCAAATGTTTTAAATTCTAATAATTCTTGATTTGTTCCAATAATAGTAATTTCTGATGTACCAATACCTTTAATATCTAAACCTGCATCTTTTAATACTTCACATAATTGAACAATTTCAGGCTCTTTTGCCGCATTAATAATTTGAGTTTTTCCATGTGCTAAAGCAGCAGCCATAAGAATATTTTCAGTTCCACCAACAGTTACTTTGTCAAATACAATTTTTGCACCTTTTAAACCATTTGGAGCTTTTGCTTCAATATAACCATTTTTTATTTCAATTACTGCACCCATTGATTCAAGTGCTTTTAGATGTAAATCAACTGGTCTTTGACCAATTGCACAACCACCTGGAAGTGAAACTTCACAGTGACCAAATCTAGCTAATAGGGGACCTAAAACTAAAATACTAGCTCTCATTGTTTTAACAATATCATAAGTAGCTTTTGTTTTATTAATACTTAAAGTATTTAAAGTAACAGTATTTTTATCTCTTTTATATGTAGCACCTAGTTTTTCTAAAAGCTTAAGTAAAGTATTTGTATCAACTACATCTGGCATATTTCCAATTACTAACTCATTTTTTGCTAAAATTGTTGAAGCTAAAAGAGGCAAGGCTGCATTTTTTGCACCAGAAATTTTAACTTCTCCACTTAATTTATGTTTTCCGATAATCTTTAAATATTTCATATTATTCCTATTATATTAATTCTTCTTTATTATTCTCAATATATATTGATTGAGAAGGGAATGCAAACGCTGCATTATTATTTTCTACTATTTGCATAATTTTAAAATTTACATCTTCTTTTACTTTCATATACTCACCCCAAGCAGTAGTATTTGTAAAAAAGTAACAAAATACTCCTAATGAACTTGCATCAAAGTCTGTAAAATATATATAAATTGTACCTTGATGTATGTCTTTATGATTTTGAAGCATAAGTTTTATATCAGATACAATATTTTTTAAATCAGCTGCTTTTGTACTATATGTAAGACCTAATTTTAATTTAATTCTTCTTTTACCCATTCTTGACCAGTTAAGAATTTCATTATTCGCTAAAACTGCATTAGGAACTGAAACTATTGCTTGTGCAAAAGTTCTTATTTTTGTTGATCTAATTCCAACTTCTTCAACAGTTCCTTCTGCAACAGGAGTTTTAATCCAATCACCAATTCTAAAAGGTTTATCTGAGAATATTACAAGTGAACCAAAAAGGTTAGATACTGTATCTTTAGCAGCAAGTGCTATAGCCATACCTATTAAACCTAAAGAGGCTAAAAAACCTGTAATATTATATCCCCATTCTTGTAAAATAGAAACAAAACCAATTGATATTATTACTACTTGTATAGCTTTTGTAATTAAATTAACTAAATCCTTACCTAAAT
>JABSOL010000261.1 GCA_013215985.1 Campylobacteraceae bacterium | reverse complement strand
TATTATATACCTAATGATATAGATAATGATATATGGAGTCTTCCAGAAGATGAAAGACACAGAGCTTTATATCTTTTAGCAAACTTTGCTTATATGAATAGAATTTATGATTATTATAGATGTTTAAGTGATACACTTGATTATTATCCTACAAAAGATATGTATGATTTATTATTGAATATTGGAATGAGTCAATCTTTTGCGTTTGATTTTATTGTTACATATTTTATGGAAGAAAATGACTATCATGATGATGAATTTAGAGATGCTTTTAATGAAATTTATCCAAAAATAGATCTTTATAATACAATTAAAGATTATAAAGAAAGTAAGATATTATTTATATTAAAACGCTTAAGTGAAATGAAAGAGAGTCAATTAATACAGTTCCAAAATCATGATAAATTAAAGATTAGAACAGAAATAAATAATCTTTTTTAATGAAATATATAAATTAAATTTAAATTATTTTGATATACATTAATATGTAAGAAAAATATATTTAATTCCTGGCCTTATGAGAGATGAGCGAATATATGGCCAGCTTTCTTATTATTTAGATGATTACGAACTAATTCATTTAAAAATCCCTTTAAGTGAAGACTTTGAGGAAATAGTTGATATTTTAAATAATAATATTAAAGAAGAAAAGATTAATCTTTTAGGAGGATATATAGCTTCTTATTTTGCTATAAAATATCCTTCTAAAATAAAGAAACTATTTTTATTAAGCTCAACTCCTTCTGCTACAAGTAAAAAAGATGTAAAAAAAACTTCTTAAACTTAAAAATTCAAATAGTACTTTATTTAAAGATTGTACTGATTAATCAATTGTTTGTATGTCACAAGGTGATAAAGTTGATGAATTACCAACTGGTTTTGAAATTATTGGAACAAGAGAAGATTCTCCATTTGCAGCTATTGCAAACGAAGCTGAAAATATTTATCTTTACAATTTCACCCAGAAGTTTACCATTCAGTTTAAGGTAGTAAATTACTTAAAAACTTTGCAAAACATATTTGTAACTGTGAATCAACTTGGAATATGGGCTCTTTTTATAAAGCGCAAATTAACAACATTAAAAAACAAGTTGGATCTAAAAAAGTTCTATGTGGTGTTTCAGGTGGAGTAGATTTTTCAGTTGTTGCAACACTTTTGTGCAAGCTATGTTTAAACTAAGAGGTGTACCTTTAATTACTGTTGATGCTAGTGATTTATTCTTAGGAAGATTAGCTGGAATTTCAGACCCCGCAAGAAAAAGAAAAATCATTGGTGAAACTTTTATTGAAGTATTTGATGTAAAAGCTAAAAAACATAATGGTATTGAATTCTTAGCACAAAGAATTTTATATACTGATGTTATTGAATCAGTTTCTGTAAAAGGTCCTTCTAAAACAATTAAATCTCATCACAATGTTGGTGGATTGCCAGATTGGATGACTTTTGAATTAATTGAACCTTTAAGAGAAATCTTTAAAGATGAAGTTAGATTATTAGGAGCTGAATTAGGTTTACCTACTAAAATGTTAGCAAGACATCCATTCCCTGGACCAGGATTAGCAATTAGAATTATGGGTTCAGTTAATGATGATGACTTAGAAATCCTAAGAAAAGCTGATGTAGTTATGTTAGATGTATTACATTCAACTGGTTACTATGAAAAAACATGGCAAGCATTTACAGTTTTATTAAATGTTAAATCTGTTGGTGTTATGGGTGATAATAGAACTTATGATAATACTATTTGTGTAAGAATAGTTAATGCTACAGATGGAATGACTGCAACTTTTGCATATATTCCTCATGATATTTTAGAAACTATTTCAAGAAGAATCATTAACGAAGTTGATGGTATTAATAGAGTAGTTTATGATATTTCATCTAAACCACCTGCAACTATTGAGTGGGAATAGAAATTAATATTTAAATATTAATTTCTTTAAAAAGGGGAAAAGCATTTTGCTTTTCCCCTTTTTTATTATTTATCTTTTTATTTTAAATGTATAAATTAGTCTAAATTAGATATTCTAAGCAAAAAATAGGAATATATCTAATGCAGTTTTATAAAACACCAAAAGAAAATGAAGTTATTTATCTTGACTTTAATTCAAATTCACTCTATTTATTTAATATATCAAATTCAGAAGATTCTCTTCTTTGGGCTTTTGAGTTAAAAAATTTAAAAGAATCAATAGAATTAAGTGAATTTTATTCAGAAGACTGTTGTTTTGCATATGATGTGTATGGTAAGTACTATCATATAGATTTTAAAAAACAAAAATATTTATTAATTTGTGATTATGCTTGTGATTATATGAGATCAAAAATTATTGTAAATTATGAATCTAAATCTTTTTAAATTTTATATAAAA
>JABSOL010000260.1 GCA_013215985.1 Campylobacteraceae bacterium | reverse complement strand
AGTAGTTATATTATTTATGATTATACTTATTTTTACAATTATAATCATTTCAAAACAAGTAAAAGTTTGGTTTTATGAAAATGCTTCACAAATTACAATTTTAAAGCTTCATGGTGCTTCAATATTATATTCAGCTTCAAAGATTATAAGTCAAGCTATATATTCATCAACTATATCATTTATATTAGTTTCTGCCTTGGTATTTTTCATGTCGTCTAATATGCATCTATTTATACCTATAGAATTAAAAGATATTATAAATACTGAAATTGATTTATTATCACAAATACTTAATTTATTTTTTCTTTCTTATGGAATATCATTCATTACAGTTATGTCTGTATTAATTACTTATAAAATTGAAAATGATTAAATTAGTATTTATAGTTTTATCTGTTTTTATTTTTTCTATACTTGGGAATGCCGCAAGTATAGACTCGAAAATAAAGTATAATCAAAACAGTTTAAAATCTAAACAAAAAGAAAAAAGAAAAACAAATATTAGAATAAAAGAATTGGCTTCACAGCTTAAAGTTCAAACTAAACAATTAGATCGTTTAGAAAATAAGATTTCTAAAATAAATGATGATATTAGGACTCATCAAAAACTTTTATATACTTCTCAACATAAGTTAAATAATTTATTTAAATCTTCTTCTACTTTAAAATATGAAAAAAAAGTACAAGAAAGACAAATTGTAAATACTATTATAAAGAACTTCTCAGCTTCAATAGCTTTAGAGTTAGCTTCAAAAGACTCTATTGACGCATTAATTGATAAAGAAATATATAATATCTTATCTGTTCACACAAAAGACAGAATCTTAGAAATCAATACAAATTATATTAAGTTAAACCAAGACAAAAGAATAAATGAAAACAATATTAAAAATATTTCATCATATATAAAAAAAAGAAAAAAGAAAAAAAAATTATTTGAGAATTTAAAAAAGAAACACTCAAAAGATCTAGCTTCTTTAGATACAAAACATAAACTTTACCAAAAAGCTCTTACAAAAGTTGTTGTTCAACAAAAAAGTTTATCTTCTTTATTATCAAAACTTAATATCTTAAAAGATCAAGAAAGCAAAAAAAGAAAAGCAAAAATTTTAGCTGTTAAACGTGAAAAAGCTAGGATTTTAGCTGCCAAAAAAAGAAGAAAATCAAATAAGAAAAAATCTACAAGTCAAGAACTAACACAAAAATATACTCAAGAAGTTAATTTAGATGTGAGATTAATAGGATCATCTACTAGAGGTATTAAAATCTCAAGATATAGAGGAAAAAGAACAGGTAAACCACTTAAAAGTTTCACTGTTATTAAAAAATTTGGTACTTATTATGATCCAATTTATAAGATAAAATTATTTAATGAATCAATAGTTTTAAAGACTAGAAAAAAGAGAGCTAAAGTTTTTAATGTTTTAGATGGAAAAGTTGTATATGCTAAACAAAATGCTGGGATGCTAGAAAATGTAGTAATTGTAAAACATAGTAATGGTTTACATACAATATATTCTCACCTTACAAGAATCTCTCCAACGCTTAGAATTGGTAAATGGATTAAAAGAGGTTATGTTGTTGGAAGAGTTAATTCTACTTTAACTTTCCAAGCTACAAAAAATTCTTATCATATAAATCCACAGGATTTATTTAGATAAGTTAATTAATGATTTCTTCTTTTTTTGTAATAACAAGTTCTTTATCATAAAATATTTTTTTATCTATTTCTTTTTGCGATAGATTTAAATATGACATAGTTTTACCATCCCAAACAATACAAGAAAAGATCTTTTCTTTTTTAAATAAGTTTTTTATAAAAGAAAAAATACTCATTATCTATTCTCCAAAATTTGAAGCCATAATTCATCTTTATGAAATGTTTTATTTAAAGTAACTTTTTTAATTCCATTAAATACTTGAACTTTAATATTCCCACCATTCCAAATAACATTAGAGATAGGCATTTTAGTTTCATAACCATTAATGCTAACATTAAGTTTACCATCCACAAAAAGTTCCCATAAAGTAGGTTTATGATCTTTTGCAACCCTATCTCTATTATAAAATAAGAATTTCCAGATTTTGTATTCTTGTTCTTTGTTTAAATAGTTTTTAGTAAAAGAACTTCTTATTTTTCCTTTTTCTAAGTAAAAAATAGTTTCAGGATAAAATCCTTTAACACAATTACATAATAAAGTATTTTGAGGAAGTTTTGAAATATTATAAAATTTAAATTTATTTATTTTTCCATAGATTTCATCAGCTGAAGCAAATTCACTCATTAAAATTGACATAATAAGAAAAAAACCTTCGAAATTAAAATCCATTTTTTCTTCTTTTAATTCTAATTCTTTTTTTTCTAATAAAGAAAATATACTAATTATTTTATTCT
>JABSOL010000259.1 GCA_013215985.1 Campylobacteraceae bacterium | reverse complement strand
TCTTAATTCAAATTGAGAATGATTGTTTATGATTTTAGAATCTTTATATAAAGATTGAACTTTAACTTTTGTTTTTCCAATTCTTTGAACTAGATATTGATATGGTTCAATTGTAACAATAACTTTTAATCTATTAAAAGAATAAGCATTTGAAAAAATAAGTATTATGGGGAATAGAATTTTGAATAACATTAATAACCTTAGTATATATAGAAAATATTTTATATTAGATTATAACAAGTATTAGTATAAAAAATAATACAAAGTACAAAAGTACCTTGTATTATAAAAGTTTTTCTCACAAAGTGAGTAAATTAATTAGTCTTGTTTTCTAAGTCTAAGACCTAATTCTTTTAATTGTTCATTATCCACTGGGCTTGGAGCTTTTGCTAATAAACATTGAGCTTTTTGAGTTTTAGGGAATGCAATTACATCTCTAATTGAATCACTACCTGTTAATAACATAATCATTCTATCAAGTCCAAGTGCAAAACCACCATGAGAAGGTGCACCATATTTAAGAGCATCAAGTAAGAAACCAAATTTATCATTTGCTTCTTCTTCAGAGATTCCCATTACTTTAAATACTTTAGATTGAATTTCTTCTTTATGAATTCTGATTGATCCACCACCTAATTCAGTACCATTAACAACGATATCATAAGCAATTGATTCAATTGATTCTAAGTCATCAGAATCTAAATCTTCAGGGTTTCTAGGCATTGTAAATGGATGATGTAAAGCTTTAGTTCTTCCATCAATAGTTTCAAACATTGGGAAATCAACTACCCATAAGAATTCGTAAGCATCAGCGTCAACCATACCTGCAATCATTGAAGCTAGATATAATCTAAATCTACCCATGTAATCCCATACAGTTTTTTTATCTCCAGCACCAAAGAATACAACATCTCCAACTTCAAGTTTTGTAGTTTTGATAATGTTTTCTAAATCTTCTTCTGAGAAAAATTTAGTTAATGGACCTTTAAGACCATCTTCTTTCATTTGGAAATAACCTAAACCTTTTGCTCCAAATTTTCTTACATATTCTTCAAAACCTTTCATTTGTCTCTTAGAAAATAATGTATCACCTTTTGGAACTCTTAAAGCTTTAATTCTATTAGCTTTAGTATCTTTTGCAATTCCTGCAAAGATTTCATTTGTAGAATTAGCAAAAATGTCAATAACATCAACTAATGGTAAATCAAATCTCATATCTGGTTTATCAGTACCGTAGTTTTCCATAGCATCATTATAAGTCATTCTTTTGAACGTTGAAGGAACATCTTTACCACATTTAGTAAATACATCATAAATTAATTTTTCAGCTACAGTAATTACATCTTCTTGATCACAAAAACTCATCTCAACATCTATTTGAGTAAATTCTGGTTGTCTATCTGCTCTTAAATCTTCATCTCTAAAACATTTAGCAATTTGGAAATATTTATCAAATCCAGAAACCATTAATAATTGTTTAAATAATTGTGGTGATTGTGGAAGTGCATAAAATTCACCTGGATGAACTCTTGATGGTACTAAATAATCTCTTGCACCTTCTGGAGTAGATTTAGTTAAAATAGGAGTTTCAACATCTAAGAATCCTAATTCATCTAAAGTATTTCTAGCTTGAATTGCTGCAGTAGAACGAAGTTTAAAAATATTATAAGATTTTGTAGATCTTAATTCTAAGAATCTATTTCTTAATTTAATTTCATCATTAACTTTTTCATCATTGATATCAAAAGGCATAGGTTTAGATTTATTCTCAATTACAAGTTCTTCTAAAACAATTTCAATTTTACCAGTTTTAAGATTTGGATTTTCTAATCCTTCTCCTCTAGCTCTTACTGTTCCAGTACATATTAAAACATACTCATCTCTAACAGTTTCTGCTTCAGTTAAAATTGCAGGATCAGCAACTAATTGTACTAATCCACCTTTATCTCTTAAATCTATAAAAATGATTCCACCATGATCTCTTCTACTATTAACCCAACCAGCTACAGTAACCTTTTGACCAATAGTACTTTCGTTAACTTCTGTACAATAATGCGTTCTCAATTGTTTTCTCCATTATTATAATCTATTTATGATTTACAAAAATAGACTATATTTTAATATTAATTACGCGATTATATCGAATTATTTCTTAAAATAGTTATTTTATTCTTTAATTTCTTTAAATCCATTTCTTGTAGATTTATAAAATTTTGTATTATAAACTACTTGATTATCTATTATTTCATTAATAATTATATTCTCTTTATTTTGATCATATAAATAATTAACACCTACTAGAATTGAATAATTAACCCAATTATAATTAATATCAATATTTAATAAGTTCATAGTTTCTTCTAATTCTGCATTAACTTTTTCAATTGAATTAGCTGTTATT
>JABSOL010000258.1 GCA_013215985.1 Campylobacteraceae bacterium | reverse complement strand
AAATAATATTAAATAATATTTTGATTAAAGCTAAATATCAAGGCAAAAATATATTATTTAATAATCAATTTTAATCAAAGAATTTTAAGTTTATTTTGAAATTTAGGAATAACTCTATACAAAAGTACTATAGATGGCTATAGCGATTTTCTATTTATATTTGTACCTTAAAATAAGATTAACTAATCTTATGTAAAGCTTCTTATGTTACTTTAAGTATAGGTATTTTTATTAATTTTGTATAAAATTAATAAAAATGGCTTAATAAAATATAATTCACATGTCGATACAAGTGTGAAAGAAAGTCAATTATGAATACTAATGAAACCAAATATAAGATAGGCCAGGATAATTTGCAAAAATTTGGCTTAGACATACATAATCCCGTCTTTATTATCAGTGCTGTACTGATCATAATATTTGTTCTTGCAACACTATTTTCACCAACTCAAGCAAAAGAAATTTTAGATTCAGCAAAATGGTGGTCAATTAATAATTTTGACTGGTTATTTATGTTTTCTGGAAACTTTTTTGTACTATTTTGTATTGCATTAATATTTTTACCTCTAGGTAAAATAAGAATTGGTGGAGTTGATGCAAAACCTGACTTTTCAACATTCTCTTGGTTTTCAATGTTATTCTCAGCAGGTATGGGAATTGGACTAATGTATTGGTCTGTAGCTGAACCAGTTGCATATTATACTTCTTGGTGGCATACACCTTTAAATGTAGCTGCTAATACACCTGCTGCTAAAGATTTAGCAATGGGTGCAACAATGTATCACTGGGGATTACATCCTTGGGCAATATATGCAGTTGTTGGTTTAGCTTTAGCATTTTTTGCTTACAATAAGAAACTACCTTTAACTATGCGTTCAGTTTTTTATCCTATTTTAAAAGAAAAAATATGGGGATGGCCTGGTCATATTATTGATATTCTTTCTGTATTAGCAACAATATTTGGACTTGCAACTTCTTTAGGACTTGGAGCACAGCAAATTTCATCTGGACTTAATTTCTTATTTGGAATTCAAAAAAGTTCTGAACTTGAAATAATCATTATTGTAGCAATTACTTTAATTGCAGTTGTTTCAGTAATGAGAGGATTAGAAGGTGGAGTAAAAGTTCTAAGTAAAATCAATATTATCTTAGCTGCTTTATTACTATTATTTGTAATTATTGTAGGACCTACTCTTTTAATTTTAACAGGAATTGCTACAACTTTAGGTAATTATGCTACTAATATTTTTGAACTTAGTAACTTTATCGGAAGAGAAGATACAGAATGGTTCCATGGATGGACTGTATTTTATTGGGCTTGGTGGATTGCATGGTCACCTTTTGTAGGAATGTTTATTGCTAGAATTTCAAAAGGTAGAACTGTAAGAGAATTTATTATTGCAGTTTTATTAATTCCAACTATTGTAACAACTATTTGGATGAGTACATTTGGATTAACTGCATTAGAACAAGTTATAAATAATGTAGGTGCTTTATCTAATGGATTAACTGATAAATCTTTAGCTTTATTTCAAATGTTAGAAAGTTTACCTTTCGCAAGTATAACTTCAGCACTTGCAATATTTTTAATTGTTGTATTTTTTGTAACATCATCTGATTCCGGATCTTTAGTTATTGATAGTATTACTGCAGGTGGAAAAACAGATACTCCAGCAAGACAAAGAGTATTTTGGGCATTATTTGAAGGTTTAGTTGCTATATCTTTATTATATGTAGGTGGAAAAGACGCATTAAGTGCACTACAGGCTGCTTCTATTACAACAGCCTTACCTTTTACCTTTATACTATTAGTAATGTGTTACAGCCTTTATAAAGGTCTTAAAGAAGAAGAAAAGTTACTCTCTAAATAGAGTAACTTTATAAAACAAGTTAGTATAATTAAAAGAATGAATCTTTAGATCTTAGCCAAAGGCTTAAAAAAGGATCTGTAGGATTTAATTCTTTTGATAATATACTTTCTTGTTTTAACTCTTTTGTTAACTGCGATTTATAAGAAGAATTCATATCTAGTTTTTTAATATCTTCTTTATTTCTACAATATGATTTAAAAATAGAACCTTTATATTTTTTATAATTAATTTTTTGCCATATTGACTCAAAATATGCATTATTATCATCTAGTATTTTATCTATTGCTTTTTTTACATTTTCTAAACTTATATTATCATTTTGAGATAATAAAGATTGAATTAAAGATTCTTGTACAGCCTTTATCAAATAAAAAGGATGGAATTTTGTTGATGCACATAAATACTCAATAGATTCATCATTAAATGTTTTATCCATTATTTTTAAATCTTTTAAAAATTTTATACTTTCTTTTTTTTATAAAACAGCAATATTCATTAAAATAGAAAAATTAAAAAAAGCTTTTTAATTATTTAG
>JABSOL010000024.1 GCA_013215985.1 Campylobacteraceae bacterium | reverse complement strand
ACCCGGGCAAGCAAGTAATAGATTTAGATTAATATCCATTTTATATCTATTCTACTTAATTCATTCTATAAGAGAATGCATTGTTTTATCTATAGTAAAAATCTTTTTTTACTACTATTCTTTTTAGATTGGGAAATTATATACTATATGAACTTAATCATACCTTACCATACTTAATGTATGTAATAGTAGTAAATTATAAAGATATTAGAATTTGAGAATTATAATAAACAATAAATATAAAATAGTTATTGTATAATCAACAAAAATAATAAAGAAGATCTATTGCCCTATATATTAAAAGAATATCAAGTACTACAAAAATGTAAAATTGAAGATTTTTTAGTTCAAACTGTAAAACTAAAAGAAAAAGAAGCTATATCTTTATTAGCTAAAAGAAAAATATATGACCAAAATAATAAAGCACTTGGTAAAAAACAAGTTATTTCTGATGGAAGTGTAAAAGTATATGTTTACGAAGCTATTACTCAAGGTTTAAAACCTTTATTTGATTCATTTCATTTTGCAATATTTGATAAACCATCAGGTCTTAAAGTTCATCCAAGCTCAATAAACAATGAATATACTTTATTAGATGAAATACAATACCATTTTGGAGACAATGCTAATTTAGTACATAGAATAGATGCAGAAACATCTGGTTTAGTTTTAGTTTCAAAAAACCCCTATTCTGAAGTTATGTTAAAAAATATGTTTGAAGAAAAACTTTATTCAAAAAGATACCTAGCTTTAGTTGAAAACGAATTAAAAGAAGATTTAGAAATAGATGGAAGTATAAAAGCTTCTCACTGTTTAATTAAAATTAAAATGCAAGTTCATTCAGATGGAAAAACTTCATTAACAAAAATAAAGCCTCTTTATTATGATAAAAAAAAGAATCAAACTTTAGTTCAAGCTATTCCTATTACAGGTAGACAGCATCAAATTAGAGTTCACTTAGACTCAATAGGACATAGAATAGTAGGTGACCCTATATACGGTATTAAGGAAGAAGATTGTAATAATATTTTAAATAGAAAAATAACACTTGAAAAAAGAGCAGAAATAACTGGGAATTATAGATTAATGTTACAAGCTAATTATTTAGAATTTAAATTTGATGGGGTTTTATATAAATTCACTTCAAAACAAAAATTAATTCAAGGATATTCAAATGAAAATTAGATTTGCAACATATAACTTATTTCAGTTTGTACAACCTCCTTATTCTTGGTATACAAAAAAAGACAAATTCTCTGCTTTCAAATGGATAGAAAAAATTGAATGGGTAAAAAATCAAATAATTCTTTTAGATGCAGATATTATAGCTTTTCAAGAAGTTTTCTCAAAAGATGTTTTAGAAAACTTATGTAAAGAATTAGGATATGAATATTTTCTAACAGTAGATGATGCAAAACTTAAAGATGAGAATTCAAGAATATATACTTCTATGACGGTAGCTTTAGCATCTAGATTTCCAATAACTAAAGTTCATAAAATTAAAAAAGATAAAAAGTTTACTTTTTCAAGAGTACCTATTAAAGCTCAAATAAAACTTCCTAATGATCAAGAGATTATAGTTTATGCTGCACATTTAAAATCAAATAGAACAAATGAGTTTGAATACTTATTTAAAAAAGATGATACATTTGAGCATAAAAAAGAATTAACAGATAAAGCTTTAGAAGAAGGTTTTTCAAACTCATTAAAATTAAGATTACAAGAAGCCTCTTCATTATTTTCTGATGTTAAAGAATCTTTAGACCTGCCAATAGTTTTAATGTGTGATTTAAATGATAAAGAGTTCTCTATGACTATTGATGCTTTATCAAATAAAGCTTATCATAAAAGTAGAAAAAACTCTTCTTATATTTTATATGATGCATATTATTTATTTGATCAAATAATTGAAAATCCTCATCCTGAGCAAAAAGAGATAAAAAGAGTTTCAACTTCTTATTATCAAGGTCATGGAAATATTTTAGATTATATATTTATTTCAAAACATTTTAATAAAAACAATAAAAATGCAATAGCAGAAATATCTTCATATGAAGTTCATGATAAACATTTACAAGATAACCAAAATGGTGACATAGTAAAAAGTGATCATGCTCAAGTTGTTTGTGAGTTAGAGTTTAAGTAAGTTAAAAAAAAGACAAATAACACTTTATAGTGATATTTGTCTTTTTAGTTTAGATTTTATAAATTTGTTAAAGAATTTCTTGAACTCTTCCAACATCTCCAGATACTAGTCTAACTTTAATTCCATGAGGATGAGAAGGGCTTGATGTTAAAATATCTTTAACTACACCTTGTGTACGTTTGCCGCTTCTTTGATCTTTTTTAAGAACAATACTAACTTTAAGTCCACTTCGTATATCTTCTCTATCTTTTGGATCTAAAATCATTTATTTACCTATTAAAACTGTTTTTACAAAATCAATATTATAGAAGAATATTGTTTTAAACATTAAAGAGAATTTAGTTTGTTTAGCAGTTGTAGTATCTAAGATATCTAAAGTAAATTCTTCACCCTCTTTTGGATAAACAGTAACAGTAACAGAGTTTAATGCTCTCATCATGTTCATAGTTTTTTTGTAATCTTTAGTTGGAATACCTTTTAAAATATCTCCAGATCGCTCTTCATTTCTCATAGCTTCATAAACAATGTCTAAAGTCTCTTTATAAATAGATTTAGTCCAAGATATCTTACCTTTAGAGTAATGAAAAGTAGCAGTTTTGTTTAATAATGCTTTAGGTTTTTCTTCTCTTACATCTTCAATCATTTGAAGAAAAAAATTAACACCACCTAAAAAGTTAGAAGCTTCATTAAGTTCTGTATATATTTTCTTTTTTGATTCTTCATCTAATGTATTGTAATTCATTTTTTGCCTTATATTTATCTTTTTGCAATTATAGCTAAATTATTATGATTAAACATCAATTCCAAGTTTAATAGCAAAGCCTATAAACAATCCACCAACAAACTTTTTAATTAAAGATTTAATTTTATTTGTAATGTTAAAGTTTTTAGAAATATGTAAAGCTGAGTATGAAATTATTATATTTATAATAATACTTACACAAATAAATGTAAGACCTAAAATCAATAAAGCAAAAGAAGATTCACTAGAACCTGAATTAATAAACTGTGGTAAAAAAGCCAAAAAGAAAATCATTACTTTTGGATTTAAAACATTTATAAATATACCTTTATAATAAATCTTCATTAATGAATTATCTATTTTTTTAGAACTTGAACTTTTATCATCTTTTGAAAATAATAAAGATAGTCCCAAATAAACTAAATATATAAGTCCTAAGAACTTAATAATATTAAATATAAATACAGAAGAAATTAATATTGCACTTAATCCTATAATTGATATAAACATATGAATTAAACAACCAGTATTAATACCTAGAATGGCTACAATACTAGCTTTAAATCCTTTTTGGAAAGCAGATGATAATATATATAAAATATCAACACCCGGAGTAAGATTGAGTAATATTCCTGATATTATAAATAAGTAATAATCATTAATAGCAGACATTAAATAGCATTTACATTATCAAAAGCAAATTCTATATCAAAATAATCTCTTAGAATTTCATTTCTATTTTCATCTGTAACTTGCCATTTTCTTTTTAGTTCATTTGTATTAATCGAAAAAATATTTTTATATAAAGTTACTCTACCCTCATCTTTAGCTTTTGAAACTAAAATTCTTGGTAAAGAAGGTTCTTCTTTTGTTTTTTCATTTGAAAATATATTCTCAAAATCTTTAAAAGTTTTTTTATCTTCTTTAAAAGAATATGATTCAATATAATTATTGTTTTTAGTCTTTTTTAATAAAACAAATTCATCATCTATTTTTACAATTTTAAATAAAATATTCTCGAATTCTGAAATATATTCACTATCATTAATATTTAAAGCTTCTCTAGTGTTTTGAGCAAAACCAATATCAACTAAGTATTTGCATTTATCAATATGTACGATTAAAGCTAAGTGAGGATAATCGGCACCAATGTATTTAAGATCTTTTACTTTTGTAAAAATCATATCTACTTTAAATCCTAAAGTTGAAAGTAAATAAGCAAATAAAGAATTAGTTTCATAACAAATTCCACCTCTATTATTATTTACTATTTTTTCATAAATTTTAAGTATATTAAATGAAATTATTTTTTTATGTGAAAAATCTAAGTTTTCATAAGGTATATATTCTAAAAATGATTTCATTAATAAATTAAGTGTATTTAAGTTTGTAGAGTAGTTTTTTATATTTGTATCTAAATTAATTCTTTTAAGTATGTTTTTAATGTTCATAATAATCCTTTGAATCTATAAGTAAATTATAAAATAATAAAGATATAAAATATATTAAATTTAAAAGTATAATTATAATTAAAAAGAGAATATCTCTTTTTAATTTAGTCTTTTGGAAGAACTTTTAATTCAACGATTTGAATTTCATCCATATTCCATACATTATTTGTAACATATGGTTCATTTTCTAACCATTCATTCATTTCATCATCAGATGAAAAATCAACAAATAAAGTAGATCCAACCATTTTATCTTCTTCAATTAAAGCACCGGCAGTAATAATTTTACCCTCAGCCATTAATTTTTTTGCACCTTTTACATGTGCATCTCTTGATTCCATTCTTTTATCAAGTGAATCTACATTATCATATGCGATTATTAAATATTGCATTTTAATCCTTTTATATATTTATTTATTATACTAAAAGCTATATAATTACAGCTTGATCTTTAAAATAATATCCTTGTATAAAATCAGCATTAATTTGTTTACATAAGTCATAATCTTCTTTTGTTTCAACACCTTCAATAATAGAAAACTGTTTATTTAATTTAATTGTTTTTAATAATCCCTCTAAATAAGGAATATAGTTTTTATTATTTTCAATCATTCTTAAAAATGATTTATCAATTTTAACATATTTAGATTGATTCAAAATATAAAATGAAAACATTGAACCTTCTTGTGCAAAATCATCTAAAGCCATTTCAATACCTAACTGTTCTAACCAAGATGCAAAACTTCTCATAACTAATGCACTCTTTTCATCATCACTACCATTTTCAGTTATTTCAATAACAATATTTTCTTTATATTTTAATAAAAATTCAGCCCAATATTTTTGCTGTTCATCTGTATAAACTATATCTGCATCAAAGTTTAAAAATAGTTTACCTTTTAAATTAAAAGAATCAATTTGTCTTTTTTTATTAATTTTTTCTAAATTATAGAATAATTCATTATGTGAGTGAAGCTGTCTAAAGATTTCTTCTGTTGATATAAGCTTTTCATTAATATCGAATTTACTCAAAGCTTCATATCCAAAAATATCTAAAGTTTTAGTGCAAAAGACTGGTTCATATTTTGTATAGTATTTAGCATTTAATATTAATTTTTTAAATTCAAATTTATTCATAAAATATATTAGCTAATTTAAACTTAAATAATAATGATAATAAGTATTATGATATAAGTTATTTATAATACTTTTCTTGTATTTATTCAATAAAATAATTATAATTTTTTATGTGAGTATATTTTAGGCATAAAAAAAGGGAATAAGATAAACTTATTCCCTTTTTAATATTTGTTTGCTTAGTCTTCGTCGATGTCCGCAAATTTAACTTTTTGGTCTTTATATAAACCAGTTCCAACAGGAATAGTTCTACCAATAACAACATTTTCTTTAAGATCTTCTAACATATCCATTTTAGCTGAAATTGCAGCTTCAGTTAATACTTTAGTAGTCTCTTGGAAAGATGCAGCTGAGATAATAGAATCAGATGTAACAGCAGCTCTAGTAATCCCTAATAATAAAGGATCAGCAATAGCAGGCTCTCCGCCTAATCTAATAATTCTTTCATTCTCAATTTTAAATCTTTTCTTAGAAATCATATCTCCAACAATGAAGTTAGTATCTCCACCATCAAGAATTGTAACTTGTCTTAACATTTGAGATAAAATAACCTCAATATGTTTATCAGCAATATTTACACCCTGAGATCTATATACTTGTTGAACTTCAGAAACAATGAAGTAATGTAAAGCTTTATCACCTAATATTCTAAGAATATCATGAGATCCAACTTGACCATCAGTTAATGGCTCACCAGCATGTACGAACTCACCATCATGAACTAAAATTTGTTTAGATCTTTCAACTAAGTACTCAGATTTATCATCATTTTCACCAGTAACAATAATTCTAGTTTTATTTCTTAAAGATTTTCCAAAAGAAACGATTCCATCAAATGATGCTAAAACAGCTAAGTTTTTAGGTTTTCTAGCTTCAAATAATTCAGAAACTCTTGGAAGTCCACCAGTAATATCTTTAGATTTTGTAGTTGCTTTTGGAGTTGCACCAATAACATCTGCAATATTAACTTTTTGACCTTCAGCTACAAATAATGAAGTTTTAGCGTCAAGTGCATATCTAATTAACTCGTCATTCTCACCAGCTAAAATAACTGTTGGTTTATAACCAGTTGGTAAATATTCATTAATAACTAATTTAGAAGTACCAGTTAATTCGTCAAATTGCTCAGACGCAGTAACACCTGGAATAATATCTTCAAATGCAATTGTACCAGCTATTTCACAAATAGTAGGATTTGCATATGGGTCCCATTCTGAAATAACAACTTGTTCTTCAGTTACAGGTTTAGCAATTACAGATTCTTTTTGAACTTCAGCATTGTCATTAAATTCAATAACTGAATTTCTTGCAATGTAATGTCTTAAAGCTTCTCTTCCTTCACTATCAACAACAACAGCAAATAAACCTTTAACTTCAACTTTATCACCAGCTTTAACAGATTCGTCTCTGTCTAAGTAATCACCAGTTAATTTGTAGAATTTAACAACACCAGCAGCACCTGCAGTAATTGTTGAAGTAATAGGATCACCATCTTTAACTTTTAATTCAGAAGCATAAGGAATTCGGTTAGGAACATTCCAACCATCTTTAATCATTTCAACTAAAGACTCGTTTGCATCAACTTTATCACCAGTTTTGTAAGGTAAATATAGTTTACCTTCAATTTTACCAGCAACACCAGCTAATTCATTCGCTTTTGCAACATCATTTTTTCTTAAATAGAATTTTTTAGTTTCTTTAGAACCTTTAACAGTTAATACAATTTCTTCATGAATTGTTTCAACAGTTAATGTACCAGAGAAAGGAGAAACAACTTTTGGCTCAACAAGTAAGATACCAGCATTTCTTCTATTTGCAACAAGGTTTTTACCCTCAGTATTTTTTAAAGTTTTAATATTGTAATATCTAATAAAACCTTCTTTTTCAGCTCTTAACTCTTTCTCAGTTTGAGTTGCAGAAGCAGTCCCACCAACGTGGAAAGTTCTAAGAGTAAGTTGTGTTCCTGGCTCACCAATTGATTGAGCGGCAACAACACCAACAGCTTCACCTGGAGTAGCTTTTCTTTGCTCACCAAGGTTTAGACCATAACATTTAGAACATAAACCATGAGAAACTTTACAAGTTAATGCAGTTCTGATTGTAACAGATTTAACTTCAGCAGCAGCTACAACAGCAGCGTCTTCTTCAGTAATTAATCTACCTTCAGTGAATAAAATTTCATTAGAAATTGGATCCATAATATTTTCAGCAATAACTCTACCTGTGATTCTCTCTTCTAGTGCTTCAATTAATTCATTACCAGAAGTAATATCAGTAATTGCAATACCTTCGTGAGTTCCACAATCTTCGATTGTAATTCTAACGTTTTGAGAAACATCAATTAGTTTTCTTGTTAAGTAACCCGCATTCGCTGTTTTAAGAGCTGTATCGGCAAGACCTTTTCTAGCACCGTGAGTAGAAATAAAGTACTCAAGTACATTTAAACCTTCTCTAAAGTTAGAGATAATTGGAGTTTCAATAATAGTACCATCTGGTTTAGCCATAAGACCCCTCATACCAGCAAGTTGTCTAATCTGAGCAGCAGAACCCCTAGCTCCAGAATCAGCCATCATGTAAATAGAGTTAAATCCACCCTTATCATTTTCAACTAAAGCCATCATTTCAGTACCAAGTGTGTTATTTACAGCAGTCCAGATATCAATAATTTTATTATATCTTTCTTGTTCAGTTAATAAACCTTGTGCAAATTGTTTTTGAACTTCAATTACAGCTTTTTTAGATCTAGCTACGTGACCAACTTTAGTTTCAGGAACTCTAATATCATCAATAGATACAGAAATACCAGCAACAGTTGCGTATTTAAATCCTAAGTTTTTTAAATTATCTAAGAATTTAGGTGTAACTCTATATCCACCATGTTTGTAGATATAATCAACTAGTGCACCAATATCTTTTTTCTTTAAAACTTTATTCCATAATTCTAATGGAACAAAATCAGGTAAGATATTATGAACAATTAATCTACCAGCAGATGTATGTACAATTTTACCATTAATTTGTGTTCTTACTTTAGCATGAAGATCTAATTTATTAGCTTCTAATGCAATAACAACTTCATTAACATCAGTAAATAATTTATGCTCACCTTGAACACCATCTTTAGTTAATGATAGATAATAAATACCTAAAATCATATCTTGTGAAGGTACAGCAATTGCACGTCCAGAAGCAGGTAAAAGAATATTCATAGAAGACATCATTAAAGTTTTAGCTTCAGCAATTGCTTCTTGTGATAATGGAATATGAACAGCCATTTGATCCCCATCAAAATCGGCATTAAATGCAGCACATACTAATGGATGTAACTGGATTGCTTTACCATCAATTAATACAGGGTGGAAAGCTTGAATTGAAAGCTTATGTAATGTTGGTGCTCTATTTAATAATACAGGATAATTGTGAACAATTTCTGCTAAACATTCCCAAACTTCATTAGTTTCTGCTTCAATTAATCTTTTAGCAGCTTTTAATGTAGTAGCATAACCTTTTTCTTCAAGTTTCGCCATTAAATGCGGCTTGAATAGTTCGATTGCCATAACTTTTGGTAATCCACATTGGTCCATATTTAAAGAAGGTCCAACAACAATTACAGATCTACCAGAGAAATCCACACGTTTACCAAGTAAATTCTGTCTAAATCGACCTTGTTTACCTTTAATAATTTCAGATAAAGATTTTAAAGGTCTTTTATTTGCACCTTTAACAGCATTTGCAGTTTTTCCATTATCAAATAATGCATCAACAGCTTCTTGTAACATTCTTCTCTCATTTCTAATAATGATTTCAGGTGCATCAAGTTCAGTTAATCTTTTAAGTCTGTTATTTCTGTTAATAACACGTCTATATAAATCATTAACATCAGAAACAGCAAATTTACCACCATCTAGTGCAACTAGAGGTCTTAAATCAGGTGGAAGAACTGGTAGTTGAGTAAATACCATCCATTCAGGTCTATTTCCAGATTTGATAAAGTTTTCAACAACTTTTAATCTTTTAATTAAAGTTTTTCTTTTTGCTTCTGATTTTGTAGCTTTCATGTCTTCTTTTAATTGAACTAAAAGTTCCATTAAATCTAAGTTTTGAAGTAAATCTCTAATAACTTCTCCACCCATTTTAGCTTCAAATCCAGTATGTTCAAATAAATCATCTACAGTTCTGTATTGTTCTTCATTTAAAATATCATACTTAGCAATTTGTTTAGTATTATTATTATCATAGAAAGCTTCACCAGCTTGACTTACAATATAAGCTTCATAATATAAAACTCTTTCAAGATCTTTTAATTTAACACCTAAAAGTGTCCCAATTCTAGTTGGTAAAGAAGATACCATCCAGATATGAGCAACAGGAGCAGCTAAATCAATATGACCCATTCTATGTCGTCTAACTTTAGATGATGTTACTTCAACACCACATTTCTCACAAACTACACCTTTGTATCTCATCTTTTTGTATTTACCACAAAGACATTCATAATCTTTTACTGGTCCAAAAATTTTAGCACAAAATAATCCATCACGTTCTGGTTTAAGTGTTCTATAGTTAATAGTTTCTGGTTTTTTAACTTCCCCAGAAGACCAAGAAAGGATCTTCTCGGGACTTGCTAGTTTAAGTTGAAAAGCAGAAAAATCTGTAGGTCTTTCTAATTCTTTAATCTCAATAGGTTCTAAAGTTATATTTTTTTTACTCATCGTTTTCTACCTCTTTAAAAATTTCAACATCTAAACCAAGTGCTTTAAGCTCTTTAGTTAATACGAAGAATGTTTCTGGAACACCAGAAGCTGGAACATTTTCACCATTTGCAATAGCTCTATATGCTCTTGTTCTACCATCAATATCATCAGATTTTGTAGTTAACATTTCTTTAAGAACTGCAGTAGCACCGTATGCTTCTAAAGCCCAAACTTCCATTTCACCAAATCTTTGTCCACCGAATAAGGCTTTTCCACCTACTGGTTGTTGAGTAACTAGAGAGTAAGGTCCAGTTGATCTTGCATGTACTTTTTCGTCAACAAGGTGATGAAGTTTAAGCATATACATATAACCTACATTAACTCGCTCTTTCATTTTATCACCAGTTTTACCATCGTAAAGTTCACATTTACCATCAGCATCAATTTTAGCTAGTTCGAATAATTTATCAAATTCTTCTTGTCTAACACCATCAAATACTTGAGATGCAAATCTAACACCCTTAGTCCAGTCTCTACCGTAATCAATTAATTCGTCATCTGTTAAAGAATCCATGAATGATTTACCATTCATTAATTTAGCAACAGAAGCAATTTCACTCATTTTAGCTCTAAGTTCTGCAATAAAGTCAGATTTTTTAGCGTCAAATAATTCTTGAATTTGAGCACCTAATCTTTTACCAACTAAACCTAAATGAACTTCTAGAATCTGCCCGATATTCATTCTTGATGGAACCCCTAGTGGGTTAAGAATAATATCAACACCAGTACCATCAATAAGGTAAGGCATATCAACTTCAGGAACAATATTAGAAACAATACCTTTATTTCCATGTCGCCCAGCCATTTTATCACCAACTTTGATTTTTCTCTTAGTTGCTACATAAACTTTAACTAATTTAATTACACCTGATGGTAAAATATCATCATGCTCAAGAACAATTAATTTCTCTTCATGTTCTTCTCTTAATTCAGTTTTTTGTTTGATAAAATGTTCTTTAATAAGATTATACTTAGCTTCAACTGCATCATCAAATGAAGATACAACTTTTTTCATAGCAAATCTATTAACAGATGATAAAGCTTCTAAAGGAATTGAAGTACCTTTTGAATAAGTTTTTTCATCAAGCTCTAAATCTTTAGTTAAAGAAGCAGAAGATAATAAACCGTTAATTTTAAGAATTTCTTCTCTATCTAACATAAGTAATTTATCATGGTGTTTAATATCTAACTCACCTTTTTCAGCTTCGATTTCAGCGATTGCTCTTTCGTCTTTTTCATATCCTTTTTTAGTGAATACTTTAACGTCAACAACAGTCCCTTCCATAGAAGTAGAAGCATATAATGATTTATTAATTACGTGACCAGCTTTTTCACCAAAGATTGCTCTTAATAGTCTTTCTTCTGGAGTTGGTTTAATTTCACCTTTTGGTGATACTTTTCCAACCATAATCATTCCTGGTCTTAAATAAGTACCTACTTTAATAATTCCTGAATTATCTAAGTGAGTAATAGTCTCATCTTTAACACCTGGTAAATCTCTAGTAATTTCTTCATTACCATGTTTTAATTCTCTGCATTCTAATTCTTTTTCATAAATATGAATAGAAGTAAATGAATCTTCTTTAATTAGTTTTTGAGATAAAACAATAGCATCTTCGTAGTTATAACCATTCCAAGGCATAAATGCAACCATTGCATTAACACCAACAGCTAACTCACCTCTATCCATTGAAGGACCATCACCAATAACTTGACCCGCTTCAACCATTTGACCCGCTTTAACAGCAGTTCTTTGACCAAAAGAAGTATTATTATTAGTTCTTACATTTTTATGTACTTCATATCTATCAATGAAAGCACCATCTTCGTCTTCACCACGAACATAAATATTTTTAGAATCCGCTTTTTCAACAATACCTGGACGAGCAGCTTTAATAGCTTCCCATGCATCTCTACATACAGTTTTTTCTAAACCAGTTCCAACTACAGGAGCATTAGGTCTTAATAATGGAACAGCTTGTCTCATCATATTCGATCCCATTAGTGCTCTATTCGCATCATCATGTTCTAAGAACGGAATTAGTGAAGCAGCAACACCCATAACCATTTGAGAAGAAATATCAATTAAATCAACTTTAGCTTTTTCAACTAATAAGATTTCTCCATCTTTTCTAGCTTCAACTAAAGCTTCTACAATCTTACCATTATCATCAACTTTAGTTGATCCTGGTGCAATATATAAACCCTCTTCTTGAGAAGCAGTAAAGTATTTAATGTCATTAGTAACAATACCATTATCAACTCTTTTATAAGGTGCTTCAATAAATCCTAGTGGATTTACTTTTGCAAAAGTAGCTAAAGTATTGATAAGACCAATATTTTGACCCTCTGGAGTTTCAACAGGACAGATTCTTCCATAGTGAGTAGGATGAACATCTCTTACTTCAAATCCAGCTCTCTCTTTAACAAGTCCACCTTCACCAAGTGCTGATAGTCTTCTTTTATGAGTAACTTCAGATAATGGGTTAGTTTGATCCATAAATTGTGATAATTGACCAGAAGTAAAGAACTCAGTAATAGTTGAAGTAATCATTTTAGAGTTAACTAAATCATGAGGCATTACATCTTCTAAAGTTCCAGATAAAGTAGTCATTTTATCTCTAATAGCTTTTTGCATTTTAATAAGCCCTGAGTGTAACTCATTCGCTAATAATTCACCAATTGCTCTAATTCTTCTGTTACCTAAGTGATCTCTATCATCAATATGTCCATGTCCAGCTTTTACTTTAATTAAATATTGAACAGTTTTAATAACATCTTCATATGTTAATACAGTAATATATTCAGGAACATCTACACCTAACTTGTGGTTCATTTTCATTCTACCAACTCTAGTTAAGTCATATCTTTCAGGATCAAAGAATAATTTATTTAAGAAGTCTTTTGCAGCTTCTTTAGTAACAGGCTCACCTGGTCTCATTACTTTATAAATTCTAATTGCAGATAAATCATTTTCATCTTCAATACCTTCAGTTTGTTTAAGTAATTTTAAACTCTCTGAATCTGCTTTAAATGCGTTAATAATAGAATCATCAACACCAATAGCTAAGTCATTTGCAATATCGAAATCGCTAAAACCTAATTCTAATAATTTCTTTAATTTAAGTTCATCTAATTGAGATAAAGCATCGTATAATACTTCACCAGATTCAGGATCAAAAATAGTTGAAGATGTATGTCTTTCCATTAATAATTCTAATGGATATTCTACTAGGTCTAAACCACCATCTACTAAAGCTTTAGCTTTTCTAGCAGTAAGTCTTTTACCAGCAGCAACAATTAAAGTACCATTTTCATCTTTAACATCAAATTCAATTCTTCCAGTAAAATCTTCTGGATTAAATTTAGTTAAAAATTTATTGTTTTTAATTTTTACATTAACAATTGGGTAAAAAGTTTTAATAATATCTTCTTTAGAATAACCTAAAGCTCGGAAAAGAATTGTAACAGGTACTTTTCTTCTTTTATTGATTCTTACATATAAGATATCTTTTGAATCATACTCGAAGTATAACCAAGAACCTCTATCTGGAATAATTTGACCAGTATAGATTAATTTGTTACCTGCAGTATTTGATTCTTCTTCTTTAAAAATAACACCAGGAGATCTGTGAAGTTGATTTACAACAACTCTTTCAACACCATTTACGATAAATGAAGTTCTGTCAGTCATTAAAGGAATTTCTCTAACAAATAATTGTTGTTCTTTGATTTCTTTTACACCGATTTTTTCGCCAGTGTTTTCGTCAAGTTCCCATAAAGTTAATCTGATTTTGATTCTTAAAGGAATAGAGAAAGTTAGTCCTCTAACCATAGATTCTCGTACATTATACTTAGGTTTACCAACTTCAGATCCTAAATAATCTAAAGTAAGTCTGTTTTGTGCATCATGAACAGGAAAAATAGATTTGAAAACTTTTTCAATACCAGCAGTTGATCTGTCGTCTTGACCAACCATTAAGAAATTGTCATAAGAGTTTTGTTGTAGTTGTAATAAGTTAGGAATTTCAATTTGTTGTGGATTTTTAGCAAAATCAACTCGAAGTCTATTACCAGATTTTAAAGAATTTAGCATTGTTGGCCTTATTAAAATTTGATTTTTTTGCTTTATAGTATAAAGCACAAAAGCATCCCTAAAGGATAAGCTTAAAATTCTTTCAAATTCTAAGCTTAGCCCTCAAGAGATGCTCGATTACATAGGGCCTAAGCCCTATATACAATTAAAAATTATTTAAAAATAATTATTTAACTTCTACTTTTGCACCAGCTTCTTCTAAAGCAGCTTTAGCAGCTTCAGCGTCTTCTTTTCCGATACCTTCTTTAATAACTGAAGGAATATTTTCTGCAGCAGCTTTAGCTTCTTTTAAACCTAAACCAGTTAATGCTCTAATTGCTTTAATAACATTAATTTTTTTAGCACCAGTTTCAACGATAACTACGTCAAACTCAGTTTTTTCTTCTTCTGCTTCAGCAGAAGCTCCACCAGCTACAACAGTTGGTTGTGCAGATACTCCAAATTTTTCTTCAAACTCTTTAACTAATTCAGATAATTCTAATACTGATAAGTTAGAGATATATTCTAATACGTCTTCTCTAGAAATTGCCATTTAAGGTCCTTTAATTTTTTATAATTTTTTTATAATTTATGTTCCAGTATAGTTAAAAACTACGCTGCTTCTTCTTCTTTTTTCTTCATTAAGTTATCTAAACCAGTCACTAGACATCTAGCAGGTGCAGTCCAAACAGATAATAACATACCAAGAAGTTCATCTTTAGTAGCAAGTTTAGCGAATTGATTAACTTTTGCAAGATCAGCAATTTCGCCTTCAATGATACCAGATTTGATTTCAAATTTATCTTTCATAGTTGCAGCAAAAGTATCAGCTACTTTACAAGCAGTTACTTGATCTTCAGACCAGATGAAAAGATTATTTCCAGAAAGTTCGATATCACCTAATTCAGCATTCTTTACAGCAATTGCAACTAATGAGTTTTTAGCAACTTGAACAGTAGCTCCAGCTTCTTTAGCTGCAACTCTTAATGATTCTAAATCTCTATGTGAAACTCCATTGTATCCACAAACTACTACAGCTTGAGATGCTTTGAATTGTCCAGATAAGAAATCAATTATTTCAGATTTTTGTTGTTTATTCATTTTATATTCTCCCTTCAAAACATGAGACTTCAAAAGGTTTTATAAAAAATGGAAGCATCTTTTACCTTTTTTCTTCAGTTTTATATCAGTGCTTTGAAACACTCAAAAATAAAGACTTTATCTTTACTATTGAATATTTGAATGGGCTAAGAAAAATTAAATAAGGGGTTTACCCTTATTTAACGTCCATTAATTCAGAAGTACTTACTTTAACAGCAGGACTCATAGTTAATGAAAAAGTAGATGAAGTATAGAATCTACCTTTAGCAGTTGATGGTTTAGCTTTATTGATTGCACCTAAAAATGCAACAATATTTTCTTTAATAGCTTGCTCAGAGAAAGAAATCTTTCCAACTGCAGCTTGCATATTACCTTTTTTATCAACTCTATATGTAACTTGACCACCCTTAGCGTCATTAACCGCTTTAGTTACGTCCATAGTTACAGTTCCAACTTTAGGATTAGGCATTAAACCTTTTGGTCCTAAAATTCTACCAACTTTACCAACAATACCCATACAATCAGGTGTTGCAATTAATACGTCAAAGTCAATTTTACCAGCTTGGATATCTGCTGCTAAATCGTCGTTACCAACAATATCAGCACCAGCTGCTTTAGCTTCATCCATTTTAGTACCTTTAGCAAATACTGCAACTCTTACAGTTTTACCAGTACCATTTGGAAGAACTACTGCTCCTCTGATCATTTGATCAGCATGTCTTGGATCAACGTTTAAGTTTAAAGAAACTTCAACACTTTCGTCAAATTTAGCTGATTTTAATTCTTTTAATTTTGAAACTGCTTCGTCTAAAGAATATTCTTTAGTTCCTACATTTTCAACTAATGCTTTAAATCTTTTTGAAATTTTTGCCATTTTATATCTCCGCAATTTTTATTTTTTTTATATGGTTTGAATAAACAAACTTCATATTATTTGCTACCAGCAATTTAAGTCTGCTGGTAAGACTAGATTGATTTGTAGATTATTCTACTTCAATTCCCATTGATCTTGCTGAACCAGCAACGATTTTAGCAGCTTGTGCTTCGTCATCAGTATTTAAATCTTTAATTTTCATTTTAACTATTTCAAGAACTTGATCTTTAGTTAATTTTCCAATTTTAATTTTTGCTGCGTTCTCAGAACCTTTTTTAACACCAGCCACTTTTTTAATTAAATCAGTCATTGGTGGTTGTTTTAATTCAAAAGTGAAACTTTTGTCAGCGTAAATACTAATTACTACTGGAATTTTGAATCCAGCTTGAGATTTAGTTTTTTCATTGAATGCTTTACAGAATTCCATGATATTTACACCTCTTTGACCTAATGCCGGTCCTACTGGTGGTGAAGGATTCGCTGCTCCTGCTGGGATTTGCAGTTTAAGAATACCTGTTAATTTTTTTGCCATCTTATTTCCTTGAGTTGTTTTTAATTGCTAAATTTAGCCATTAGGCAAAAAAACTATAAAAAGTTATTTTTGACTAATGACTAAAATTTAGACTTTTGTTATACTACTCTTTCTACTTGTGTATAAGAGATTTCTACTGGTGTATTTCTACCGAAAATAGAAACATTTAGTTTGATTATTCCAGATACTAAATCGAAGTTTTCAACTACACCATTAAAGTTAGCGAATGGACCTTCTTTAATTCTTAACATTTCACCCTCTTCGAATGAAACTTTTGGTTTGGCTGGACCTCTGTTTTCTGCTTTGTCTAAAATAGAAATAACATCTTTTTTAGATAAAGGAGTTGGTCTTTTAGACTCACCAATAAATCTACCAACTTTTGCCATTGATTGAATTTTATGCCATAAAGCAGTATCTAAATCAATTTCAGCAAAAGCGTATGCAGGATATAATGGTTTTTCAACTATTGATTTAACTCCACGTCTAACTTCAATTAAGTCTTCAGTTGGAACTAAAACTTTTAGAATTTTATCATCAGCCATTTCAACTGCTAATGTTTCTAATGCTCTTTTTACATATAGTTCACTACCTGAGTGAGTTTGAATTGCGTACCATTGGTGTGCCATTTGTTATCCTTAGTTTATTACAGCTGATAAGCTTACAGACATAACTGCATCAATCAGTGCTAAAAATAAAGAAATTACAGTTACTACAACGAATACAGAAATAAATGCTGTTCGAACTTGTTCTTTAATAGGAAAAATTACTTTTAATAATTCGTCTTTTGCATTTTTATAATAGTTTTTTATTTTACTCACGATTGACTCCAGAAATATTTAAGCTTTTAAGTTCTTTGGAAAAGAGTTGAACTTCTTTCCACAAAACTTGTAGTGGCAGGCCAGGAGGGACTCGAACCCACAACCGCCGGATTTGGAATCCGATGCTCTACCATTAGAGCTACTAACCTATTTGTTATAAAAATTTAAGCCTAAGACATAGGCTTAAATATCTCAAAAAGAGATCAATTAAAGTCTTACGACTTTAATTTGATTTCTTTATGAATTGTATGTTTTTTTAATCTAGGACTATATTTTTTAAGTGCCATTTTCTCAGTGTGAGTTTTTGGATTTTTAAAAGTTGTGTAGTTAATGTCTCCACTTTCTTCACATTTTAGACCGATTTTGATTGCTGCTCCATTACCCATAATAACTACTTAGTAATTTCGGCGATAACACCAGCACCAACAGTTCGACCACCTTCACGGATAGCAAACTTAGTACCTTTTTCAAGAGCAACAGGAGAAACTAAAACAACATTCATTTCAATGTTGTCTCCAGGCATAACCATTTCAACACCTTCTGCTAATGTAACAGAACCTGTAACATCAGTAGTTCTGATGTAGAATTGTGGTCTATAACCAGAGAAGAAAGGAGTATGTCTTCCACCCTCTTCTTTAGAAAGGATATATGCTTCACATCTGAATTCAGTATGTGGAGTAATAGAACCCGGCTTAATTAAAACTTGACCTCTTTGTACGTCTTCTTTTTTAACACCTCTTAAAAGAATACCACAATTGTCTCCAGCTTCACCCTGATCCATTTCTTTTCTGAACATTTCAACACCAGTTACAGTAGTAGTAATAGTATCAACAATTCCAACGATTTCAATTTGTTCACCAATTTTGATGATACCAGTTTCAATTCTACCAGTAACAACTGTTCCTCTTCCTGAGATAGAGAAAACATCTTCAACAGGCATTAAGAAATCTTTTTCAGTTTCTCTTTTAGGAGTTGGGATGTAAGTATCAACAGCATCCATTAATTCCATAATTTTTGCAGTCCAGTCGTTTTCTTCACCTTTTTTTGCAGCTTCTAATGCTTGGAAAGCAGAACCAGCAATAATAGGAGTGTCATCACCTGGGAAATCATACATAGAAAGTAACTCTCTAATTTCCATTTCAACAAGTTCTAACATTTCTTCTTTATCTTCGTCGTCTAATTGATCTTCTTTGTTCATGAAAACAAGGATATATGGAACACCAACTTGTTTAGATAATAAGATATGCTCTCTAGTTTGTGCCATAGGACCATCAGTCGCAGCAATAACTAAAATAGCACCATCCATTTGAGCAGCACCAGTAATCATGTTTTTAACATAATCAGCATGTCCTGGACAATCTACGTGAGCATAATGTCTAGTTTCAGTTTCATACTCAATGTGAGAAGTAGAAATTGTAATTCCTCTTTCTCTTTCTTCTGGTGCATTATCGATTTGATCGTAATCCATCATTTCTCCACCCAGTTTGTTTGTTAAAACTGCTGAGATTGCTGCTGTTAAAGTAGTTTTACCATGATCTACGTGACCAATAGTACCAATATTAACATGCGGTTTATTTCGTTCGAATTTTTCTTTTGCCATTTTAGTTGCCTTTTAAAGATTTAATATATACCCTCTGAGTAGATAAGCCCATGAGCTTATCTATTCAGAGGGCTGTTAGTGTATATTTTTTCATATATAATACAATAACACTTTTTATCGTGACATTATACATAAAAAAACATAAAAAAACTATTAAGGGGAAAATTTTGTTAAAGAGTTATAGATTGTGATAACTCAGTTCCCAGTTTTTTTAATAATAAAATGGAGCGGGAGACGAGACTCGAACTCGCGACAATCTGCTTGGAAGGCAGAGGCTCTAGCCAACTGAGCTACTCCCGCTCATTTAATGGTGGGGAGAGAAGGACTCGAACCTTCGAAGCCGTAGGCGACGGATTTACAATCCGTTGGATTTGACCACTCTCCAACCTCCCCGGTTGAAATATTATTAATATGCTAAGGCACTGAATCAATTAAGATTTGAGTGCGGTATAAAATGGAGCTAGTGATAGGAGTTGAACCTACGACCTGCTGATTACAAATCAGCTGCTCTAGCCAACTGAGCTACACCAGCGTCCGTCAATTTAATGGTGGCTCGAGACAGAATCGAACTGTCGACACAAGGATTTTCAATCCTTTGCTCTACCGACTGAGCTATCGGGCCATCCTAAATTGGAGTGAAATTATATACAAGTAAGATTAATTTAAACTTAAATTCTTTACAAATTCTTTAAATATATTTCCTCTATGGGCATATGAAGTAAATTCATCTAATGAAGACGCAGCAGGAGATAGCATACAAAGGGCATTCTCTTCAAAAATACTTGATATTTTTTCTAATGTTTTTATATAGTTTTTTTCATGAAAATACTTAATATTATGTTTATTTGACAGTTTTATTAGTTTATCAAAGTTAGTACCTATGATAAATATTTCTATATTATAATCTTCGATATTATTAAATAAGGGCTTTAAATTGGCACCTTTATCATCTCCACCTAAAATTAGATAGATTTTTTTCTTTTTATATGGAACTAAAGCATTAATTGTAGCATCAACATTTGTAGCTTTTGAATCATTTATCCATAAACGATTATATTTATCATAAACTTTTTCAATTTTATGCTCATCAATTCTAAACTTATTTATGTTTTTATAATCAATTTCATCAAATAATATCTTTTTACAAGCTAAAGCTAAAATTGCATCCATTAAAAAAGGCTCAGGAAAGTTTACTAAATCTTTATCAATTCCAAACTCAGAACATAAATCATCAGTGTTTTTATATGTAATTAAACAAGCATTAGTTTTATAGTCTTTAAACTCATCAGGAACAATTGCAATTTCTCCCTCTTTCATATTATCTAAAGCTTTTAGTTTAGCCTGCCTATACTCTTCATATGAGCCATGCCATGATATATGATCTTCGCTAATAGGTAAGAGTATATATAATGAAGGTTTAGCTCTATTTGTATAATGTAGGGTAAAAGAAGAAGTTTCTAAAATCCATATATCCTTTTTTTCATCTAAATCACAAAGTGCAGTTCCAATGTTACCACCCATTTGTGATCCATACTCTTCTAATAGACATTGAATCATTTGCGTTGTTGTAGTTTTTCCATTAGTTCCTGAGATCCATATAGAGAAAGGCATAGTATCAGCAAAGAGATCATAATCACTTTGGATATTATTAGATTCTTGTACCATTTTATTGAAAGGAGGTATTCCAGGGCTAACAACTGTTATTGCATCAGAGTTTTTATCATAAAGATTAAAGTCTTTATCATCATATAATATAGCTTGAGGGAATCTGCTTTTAATTGCTTTAGCAGTATTTCCTTTTCCAAGTACTCTTAATTCATTCATAGTTCTACTTATCTTAGTTTTAAGCTCATAAGAGCAAGCAAATTAGTCATAAAAGCTATAATCCAAAACCTAACAATGATTTTGTTTTCTTTCCAACCTTTTTCTTCAAAATGATGATGAATAGGAGCCATTAAAAATATTCTCTTTTTTCTAATTTTAAAAGAACCAACTTGTAAAATAACTGATACAGTTTCAATAACAAAAATAAAACCAATTAAGATTAAAAGAATTTCACTCTTACAAGCAATTGCCATATATCCCATAAATGCACCAATTGGTAAAGAACCAGAATCACCCATGAAAACCTGTGCAGGATGTGAGTTAAACCACAAAAATGCTATTAAAGAGCCAGCAAAAGCAGAACCTAAAATACATAATTCACCTATTATTTGAATATTTGGTAATAATAAATAAGAAGAAATAATTGAATGCCCAGTTATATATACAATAATTGATAAAGTAAAAAATCCAATAATTGAAGGAACCGTTGCTAATCCATCTAAACCATCAGTTAAATTAACTGCATTAGATGTTCCAATTATTACAAGAATCCATAAGAACCCTGCAAAAAAACTCATATCAAATAATGGTAATTTAAAGAATGGTGTATATAATTCAGTTGAATGATTATAAATAAATAAAACAGATATAACTACAATAGAAGCTAATGTTTGTAACATTAATTTAGATTTCGAAGATAAACCTGCTGAGTTAGATTTATAAAATAGTTTTGCCATATCATCTTTAATTCCAATTAATGAAAATAAAACAATAGTAAGTAAACCACCCACTACATAAAAGTTATTAAGTTTTGCCGTTAATAGTGTTGCTATTAACATAGAAAAAATAAATACTACTCCACCCATAGTTGGAGTTCCTACTTTTTTCTGATGATTCTCAGGAGCTAATTCATAAATTGGCTGACCATCTGATCTAGATTTTGCCCATCTGATAAATTTTGGCATTAAAATTAATGTTAAAATAAATGCGATAAAAAAAGCAATTCCTGCCCTAACTGTAATGTACTGAAAGATGTTAACATCCAAATGTCTGTAAAACCAATAAAACAAATTTAAACCTTATTTTAGGAAATATAATCCCATATTTTGATATAATCGCGATAATTATAATATATTCTATATTGAAAAAGGTTTAAACCATGTCAAATAAAACTATTCTTGTGATAACTGATGGTATTGGACATAATGATACTAACACTTACAACGCTTTTTATAAAGCTAAAAAACCTACATATGATTATTTATTTAAAAATGTTCCAAATTCCCTAATTCATACGTATGGTGAACATGTTGGTCTTCCAGAAGGTCAAATGGGAAATAGTGAAGTTGGACATATGGCAATTGGTTGCGGTAGAGTTTTATATCAAGATTTAGTAAAAATCAATATAGAAATAGAAAATAAAACTTTAAAAAATAATTTAATATTAAAAGAATCTTTTGAAAATACAAAAAGAATTCATTTAATTGGACTTATTAGTGATGGTGGAGTTCATTCCCATATTAATCATATTATAGAACTCTCACTTATTGCGCAAGAAGAAGGTAAAAAAGTATTTATACATATAATTACAGATGGAAGAGATGTATCACCTGATTCGTGCATGGAATATATAAATAAAATAATTTCTATTTGTAATGATAAGATTTCTATTGCTACAGTTTCTGGAAGATATTATGCAATGGATAGAGATAATAGATGGGAAAGAGTTGAAAAAGCTTATAATAGCATTTGTTTTGCGCAGAATAAAGTAAATATAAATATTAGTGAGTATATAAAAAAATCTTATGAAAAAAATATTTTAGATGAATTTATTGAACCTTGTGCTTTTTCTTCATATGCTGGATTCCAAGAAAATGATACAGTTATATGCTGCAACTTTAGATCAGATAGAATGAGAGAATTTTCATCTGCTATTGCTGATAAATCTTTTAATGAATTTAAAAGATTTGATAAAAATATAACTCTTATTACAATGACTCAATATAATAAGAGTCTTCCTTTACCTATTATGTTTCCAAAAGACATTCCTAAAAACACTCTAGCTGATGTTATTTCAGATGCTGGATTAAATCAAGTACATACATCTGAAACTGAAAAATATGCACATGTTACTTTTTTCTTTAATGGAGGGTTAGAAGAACCTTTATTAAATGAAAAAAGAATATTAATTCCATCACCTTCTGTAGCAACATATGATTTACAACCAGAAATGTCTGCACCTGCTGTATGTGAGGCAGTATTATCTTCAATGGATGAAGAAAATGATTTTATAGTTGTAAATTTTGCAAATGGTGATATGGTTGGACATACTGGAAACTTAGAAGCTGGAATTAAAGCAGTTGAAGTAGTTGATGAATTATTAGCTAAAATTTTAAAAAAATGTGATGAAAAAGATTATAACTTAGTATTAACTTCTGATCATGGAAATTGTGAACAAATGAAAGATGATAATGGTAAAGTTTTAACAAACCATACTGTTGGTGATGTTTTTTGTTTTGTAAAAGCAAAAGATGTGACAGAAGTAAAAAATGGCTCATTAAATAACATAGCACCTACTGTTTTAAAACTTATGAACCTTAAAATCCCAAAAGAAATGGATGAAGCTTTAATTTAATGGAAAAATTAAAAATTCAATCAAATTTAAATAAATTAAACATTTTAATAGTTGAAAATGGTGAAGAAATTTTTGAAATAATGGATAGAAATTTTCAAGTAATTGTTAATTCTATTGTATTAGCTAATAATGGACTTGAAGCTATTAATATGTATAATGAAAAAAAACCAGATATTATTCTTACAGATTTAAGAATGGATAAAATGGATGGTAATGAACTAATAAAAAGAATTAGACAAAAAGATAATAAAATCCCAATTATTGTAATTACAGCTTGTGAAAATGATTTAATATTAAATAATAAAAATGATATTCAAGCTCTTATTACAAAACCAATTAATTTAATAAAACTTA
>JABSOL010000257.1 GCA_013215985.1 Campylobacteraceae bacterium | reverse complement strand
GTTTTTAGATTCTTTTGCACTATAGTGAGCTATATTAACTTTTGATATATCTAATCCTAGAAATTCTAGTTTTTTAAGTACTGTTGCTTTTATTGCTTCTTGGTATTGAACTGAAATAGGATTAGCATTTAATCCTTCAAGAATTTTTCTTCCTGCTTTTGTATCTTGTAAAAAGTCTTTAACTTTTGTGGCTGCAAAATTATCTCTTGCATTGTCAACTAAATTTGATAATCCAATATTTTCATTAGAAGCTACTTCTTCAATTGCATTTGCCATGTCTTGTGCATGTTCTTTACTTGTTTCATATTTCAGCTATACCATCTTCAGTCAACATTCTTACATCAACAGTTAGATCTAGACCTTTATTTTGATTCACTTTGTAAAGCTCTTTATTTGTATTACTTGTATCTCTATTTAATCTTTCATCTATTTGTTTATTTTTACCTGTAAGAGTAATATCTATATTATTGGCACTTACATTTGAACTTGTATGTTCTGTACTATTATTTCTAACTTTTGTTCTATCAGAAGAAAGTACATTACCATTTTGAGATTTTATACTCTTTATCGTAATGAAGCAAATTTTCTTTTTTCATTCTTTCTAAATCAATATTCTTTATTATTAAAGTTGATAATACTTCTTTAACTGTTCTTTTTATCTCTGCTTCTGTTTTTTTTCCTATATTGTTTTTAGTATTATGTGAATAATTATAACTTACGACTAGCTCTCTTTTTGAATCATCACCTTTTTTAGTTTTATCATAAAAACCACAAGTGATTCCATACATTTTAAGCCCTCCACTATAATATTCACCTCCAAAACCTCTTGAGAATACACCTTCTGAACATCTCATATGATGAACATAAGAAATCCATTGTTTTGCATAAGTAATATTTGTTGCTCTATCTTCTTTTGTAAGGACAATCTCTTTTACATTACTATCTAAATATTCACCATTTCTTTCAAATAGAGGTACATTTATTAAATCATATTTTTTTTCCCAGATTGCAAGTTCCATATTACTCCTTATATGGTATAAGGCTGGTGTTCCATCTTCATATTTCCATGTATTTCTATCATATTTTTTTGTTATTTCCCAGTTTTTATAATCACTTGGTACTTTATATAATACATATTTATCTTCAATTATTTCATTTACTTTTACTTGTCTATAAGGAGAACTACAAGAAGTAAATAGAAGAGAAGTTAAAAATAATATTATGACTTTTAATAAATTTTTCATTAATTAGCTCCACATCTTGCATCTTTTAAATCTGCACAATTATAATCACTATGAGTAGCAATATCTATAATATTTAAAATATTAATTCTATCTAAAAAAGATGCATCTTTATTTGTTCCTTTATTTCCACCTACTATTTCTCCTACAATATCATTTTCATTTGTTTTATTTCCTATGAATATAAAGGGACTATTTTTTTTCTTATCTCCTTGTAGAGTTTCTCTCATATCTTTGTGATTAACAGCACTTCCATATCCTCCAAAAGTTGCTATACCTTTGTTTTTTTCTTTATCACCTTTACCTGCTGGATTATAAAAATAATCTTTTGATTTAAATCCACCATTTTGGTATAAACCTTTATTGTTTATATAATCAACTCCACTTTGAATTAAAACATTACCTTGTGAGTGAGCTGCAATATTAGTACCATCTTTTGCATTTGCTGTTGTTACCTCTCTTACAAATTCACCTGTTTGTTTTGCCATTCCTGTTGTTCCTCCTACTTTATCTACACTTGCTTCTAATAAATCACCTAAGGCTCCATGTGTAGGATTATAATTAACTGTTAGGTTTATATTATCATTCTTTTTATGTGTTAATCTAATTCCACCTTCAATTGCATCTGCTTCATCACTTAAAATACCATTTATTGAGTTTTGATAAGTAGAGTTTTCTTTTGACACTTTTATAGATTCTTTTGACACATATAAATCTGGTCTTGCATCTAATTTAGCTTTTGTAGTATCTGATGCATTTTTATAGTAAGTACTATCTTTCATAGGAATAAAATCATTTTTATTTTCTTGTGTTAATTGATTTTTTGATTTTACTTGAATAACTTCTCTTGAAGTATCCCCTTGTCCAAATAATACTGGTATTTGTGAAATTATTCCTCCATTATTAGCATCACTTGGTAATACTCCTAAGGTTAAAGTACCTAATGTATTTAAACCATATCCAATTCCTGCAAGAATAGCATTTTCATTATTTTCACTTGGAAGAATATCATCTATTTTTTGCATCTCTTTTCCGGCTATTTCTGATTCTTTTTTAATCTGATTTCTGCCATCTTCAGTCAACATTCTTACATCAACACTTAGATCTACACCTTTATTTTGATTGACTTTATAAAGCTCTTTATTTATGCTATTTACATCTCTATTTAATCTTTCATCTATTTGTTTATTTTTACCTGTAAG
>JABSOL010000256.1 GCA_013215985.1 Campylobacteraceae bacterium | reverse complement strand
TTTTAATATCAATTTTTACATCTTTGATTTTATTATTTATTAACTTAGCTGAAATATTAGTATTACTTTTAAAAATATTACTTTGAGTATCAAAAGCTATATTATCTTCGATTTTTACGATATTACCTTTAAAATAAAATGAACCATTTAATTTCATTTGTGCAATATCATTTAAAGCACTTAATTTATTAACTTCAAGTTTATAATCACTTGTAAGACTTAAATCTTTTGTATTAAGTTTTGCTTCTATTATAAAGAAATTAAATAAAGAAGTGTTAAAAACAAGATCACTTGTTAGAGTGTCTTTTAAAAGTTTTGCATTAATATTACTTGAATATTTTATTTGGTTTTTAAGTTTTAAGTCAAACTTTTTATTAACAGTTTTATTATTAATTAAACCATTATATACTTTAACTTTAACATTACCATCTAAGTCATCAATTTTTGCATTTTTTATATTAACTAAGATATCAACATAACCTTTTGCATACGAAGGTTGATTAACGGTATATAAAGCTTTTTCAATATTTGCTTTTATAACTTTTAAAGAAATAGATTTTGGTTCAAAATCTACTAATTTAGCATAATATCTTGTATTTGAAGAGAAAATATCAGATACACCTTTTATAGTTAATAACTTTTGATTTCCAATAACAATACCATTTACTTTCAAAGGTCCATTTAGTTTTTGATTTGTAAATTTTTCTAGTTTTCTTAAATTTTTAATATCAAGATTATAACTTAGATTAACTCCCCTATCAAATATACTATATTGACCATTTATTGATACTTCTGAGTTTGAATCTATACTTGCTTTAATATCTATTTTATTAATGCTTAATACAAATTTTTCAAATTTAAAATCTATAATCTTTTTTTCGTTTATTTTATTCTCAACTAGTCCTGAAACTATAGAATTTCCCCATGGTGTAAATGCTAATGCATATATAAGTATAAATGTAAGTGATAATATCAAAATAAAATATGATAAAAACTTTTTCATCTAAATCCTTCCTAAAGTAATTTTATTTATTATACTTTAATTAGGCTAAAAAATTATAAAAATCATATAATAAGTTTATATTAAGTAAATAAATAAATATTTTAAGTATAATGTGCTCGAACAAAGTGTTAAGTAGGGAAATAAGTACATTTATGTGTTTATTGGCAGTTTATTTATAAATTGTTTACGCTATCCGAACAAACTTTGATTATAAAATATTATTAAGGATATAGAATGAAAAAAATCGTTCTTTTAATGCTAGCTATTGCTAGTTTTGCTTTCGCTGCTGATGCACAAGTTGCTAATGAAACTTTAAAAGCTTACTCAGTACTTGCTGCTGGTGTTGGTCTTGGTCTTGCTGCTCTTGGTGGAGCTATTGGTATGGGTAATACTGCTGCTGCAACTATTGCTGGTACTGCTAGAAACCCAGGTTTAGGTGGAAAATTAATGACTACTATGTTCATTGCTTTAGCAATGATCGAAGCACAAGTTATTTATGCACTTGTAATTGCAATGATTGCATTATACGCAAACCCATTTTTAGGATAGTCTATAATATTTTATAGAGATCTTTAAAAGGTAAGAAGTTTTACTTCTTACCTTTTTTTTTGCTCTTTTTTAATTCAAATTCATTCATACTAAATATAATTACTTATTAAAACTTTTATATCTATAAAAACTTATAACACTAAATAATGCTCAACTTTACTTTTATTTCTAATATGAGTCTACATTTTTAAATATCCAACTGGTGTTTTGATATTTAATCATTTCAATATTTTATTTTATATTTAAATATTATAAAAATTAATAATTAATTAAGACATAAAATAGTAGTATTCAAACCTAATAATAAACAATAATGCACCTATGGCGGAACGGTAGACGCGCGGGCTTGAGGGGCTCGTACTTAACGGTGTGAGAGTTCAAATCTCTCTAGGTGCACCACTGTGATATAGGCTCTCTAAAGACTATATTATCCCATTAAATCAAAAACACTTTTAAAATACGCATTGCCCTATTTAGCGTAGCAGTATCAAACCTTTGAAACGAATAATTGTTATAATGGTCTCATATTATGAGCCGATTAAAACTTATAATCGTATCATTTTATGATTTATACTCTTTTTTGTCTTTCTTACTTTTATACGATGATAATGTGCCTGAAGCTATTGGTCTATTCTTTTTGAACCTAAAATTTCTGGAATAGTAACTAAAAATTATACTTACAATTTACAAATAGAATCTATCTTTTTGTCTACACATACCCTTATATAGGTATTTATTATGCATATATAATATTTAGAAAGTTTTAATTAAGTTTTATATTTAACTAATTTTTAGGAAAATTTATATTTTTTTACAATTAAAATATTTGTTAAAATATAAACTAAAAGGAATAAGACTTAGTGAAGTTCTACCATGATTTATCTAATATAATCAAAAAAACTAGAACTCTAACATAAAA
>JABSOL010000255.1 GCA_013215985.1 Campylobacteraceae bacterium | reverse complement strand
TGATCTTTGAGATTTGATACTTTTTAAAGTATATAAAGATCATAGGGTTTACCCCTGCTTAAACAGCAAAAAGAAAAAGGATGTATAATGTATATAGAAGAAATATTAATAAAACTTCAAATGCGGCTTGATAATATTCAAGAATTACTGGAGTTAGCAATTGGTACATTAACCAATAAACAAGCTGTTTCAAAGTTTTTACATAAAAACCCTAAAACTATTGATACATATATTAAAAATGGAAGTTATATTGAAAATGTACATTTTTTTTTAAATGATAGAGGAAAAGTAGAATTTTTACCTTTTGGAATATTAAATTTTAGAAAAAAACCTAATTATAAAATTGTATTTTCAGAGGAAAAAGAGATTTTGGACTCTAAAGATTTACATTTAAATAAAACAACAAATAAAATACTGAAAGGTATATTATGAGTATGTTGATTAAAGTAAAAATATCTGGAATTAATATAAATATAAAAGAAACTTATGATAACTGGTGGTTAGATTTTTATTATAATAAAAAACGTATTAGAAGAAGTACTTTTTTAACTTAAACAGATGAAAATCTTGAACATATTAAAGTAGTTATAATTCCAGAAGTAATTTTAGCATTAACAGGTAATATACACATAGCTAATACTTTAAAAGAAAGAACATTAGATGATTTCTCACTTGAATATTTTGAAGTGTATAAAGATAGTGTTAGAGATCATACTTATACAAGAAACAAAATTCACTATGAAAATCATATAAAACCATTTTTTGGACAATTATTAATAAAAAAGATATCAGAAATAGAAATAGAAAAATGGCAAAATAGACTTCTTAATAATTACGCAATTTTGACAGTAGTAAAATTTAGATCAATTTTATATTCAATTTTTGATAAAGCTTTAATAAATGATATTATTAATTTTAATCCTTTATCAAAAGTTGAATCTCCTAAAAATAAAAAAACTTCATTTAAAAAATTAAAAGATAATAATAATGAAGAAGAATCTAAACCCTTTAATCAGGAAGAGTTAGAATTAATGTTTGATTCATTTGATGGATATATGTATTATTTTTGTTATTTACAGGAATTAGACCAGGAGAGATTATAGCTTTAAGATGGGAAGACATAGATTTTAAGAAAAAAAGAATTGCTGTTGATAGAACTATAGTAAATGGTAAAGTAGGGGGATGTAAAAACACTCTCTAGTATTAGATATGTTGATATTTTACCACAATAAGAAAAAAATTATTAGAGTGGAAAAAAGAATCGTTTAGAATATGTGATAATGTTTTTTATAATAGTTCTCATAAAACTTTTTATTCTCATGATATTATTAATATAAATTTTAAGAAAAGACTAAAAGACATAGGAATTAAAGAAAGAAGTTTGTATACTCTCAGACATACTTTTGCATCACACATGATTTCAAATATGCATAAAGGTATTGATATTCTTTGGGTTTCTAGAATGTTAGGACATAAAGATATTTGAATAACATTACAAGTTTATGCTAAATATATTAAAGAAAATGATGTAAAAGAATCAATAGAATTAAAGAAATGGGCATGAATTTGGTCATGTTTGATTTTTAATTTACAACAAATACCTAAAACAAGGGGCTATAGAGTGAAAATACGAGTATATTATGAAGATACGGATGCAGGTGGAGTTGTTTACCATACAAATTATATTAAATATTGTGAACGTGCAAGAAGCGAGCTCTTTTTTGAGAGAGGGCTTTCTCCACAAGTAAGTCCTACAGAGTTTTTTGTAGTAAAAAATATTAATTGTGACTTTTTAAAACCAGCTTTATTAGGTGATATTCTAGAAGTAAAAACTGAACTTATTAAAAGAAAAAATAGCTCTCTTATTTTAAAACAAGAAGTATTTAGAGATGAAACTTTATTATTCTCAGCTTTAATAGTTTTAGTTTATGTAAAAGATTTAAGACCTTCAAGAATTCCTGAAAATATAGTAACAATATTAGATAAGGGTTAAAATGAAAATTCTTTTAATTTCTCTAATATTATTTGTAAATATTTGGGCAAATAACTTATACTTTCTTCCAAAAGAATCAGTAGCTGTAAAAGCTAGACTTATAAAAGAAATTAGATTATCTAGAGAAAGTATTAAAATATCTATGTACAACTTTTCTTATAAAAAAATAGCAAAATTAATTAATCTTAAACAGCAACACAAGGATGTGTTGTTAGCGACTGAGCCAACTTACAAACCAAGTGTTTAATTCTTTATGGACAAATGAAGTCATCTTATCGCCCCTCTTTCAGACAAACCCAAACTCTCTTAACTCGTCAAATGGAAATAGTGAGTTTATCTTTAGACCATTACTCTTTATAGAAATCCCAATTATTATTGTTAACGAAATATGATTTGACTTTTGATGCGTTTCTCGCATCTATGCATATTCTATCGATGTTGCTGTTGCCGTTCTTGCACGCATATGTGAACTCGCTGTTACAGTTT
>JABSOL010000254.1 GCA_013215985.1 Campylobacteraceae bacterium | reverse complement strand
ATATCTTCTAGTTTAATATCTTTTTGTAAATAATCTTCTAAGATATTACTTGCAGTATTTCCTTTTATACTAAATGCTAACAATAAAGATGATGAAATTGTATAATTAGAATTTATAAAATGACAAGAAGAAGGTAAAGATTCACTCAGATTAGATAAAGAAACAATATTTAGACTTTTTACTAATACTTCATTTTTTATCTCTTCGTTAAAATGAAATGAAGCTTTTTCATTTTCTAAATCAATTATCTCAAAACCTAAGTAAATAAAATATTTTAATAAATCTAGTTTTTCTAAATACTCTTTACTAGCTTGTGAACTTAATAATAATGTTTATTTAGTATAAGACCTAAAGAAATTGCTTTTTTAGCTAAAAGGGCTGAATGTATAAGGGAATAAGGATTAGATTTCTCAAAAGTAGAATATATATTTGCTAAAATAATATCATGGTCTTTTAAGAAACTACCTTCTCTTTTAATTTCATTATTAGCAAAATTCTCAAGAGTATAATATCTTCTTTCATCTTTTATTAGAATATTTACATTATTTAAATCAAAATAGATAGTTTCATCATAAGATTTATGAGAATTACTATAATACATATCTTGTCTTTTTAAATATAGTTTTATTATTTCTCCAAAAAACTTATTATCTCTTGTTTTATTATAATAAAAAATAGTTTTATCATCAATTGGGAAAAATGAACAAATAACACCATATTCACTAGAAATATTTGCAATTATCACCCTATCTTCTAGGTTTAAATATTCTAAAGATTCACCATAGAATTCAATAATTTTTCCAGATAAAGAATGCATTTTTAAAAGATTTTTTAAAGATTCTAATAAATCACAAGAACTTAAACCTTTTTTTAATTTACCTGTTATATTAATACCTACAACATAAGGTAAAGCCATAGTAAATTCTTTTCCTAATATTATTGCTTCTGCTTCTAAAGGTTTAACACCATAAGATAATACACCTAATGAACTAGGTAAAGAATGATATGAATTAGTGCCCAGTGCAGTTTCAGGATAAATAAAATTTTTATTGTCTTTTCTCTCTAAGTGTATAATAGTTGATAAGTATTCTAAATTTACTTGATGACAAATTCCTGAACCAGGTGGTATTACACGTAAATTTTTAAATGTATTTAAAGCCCATTTAACAAAAGTATATTTTTCACTTGCTTCTAAAGTATTAATTGCATTCTTTGATGTTTTACATAAAGATGAATCTAAAATTAGATCAATTGTTATTTGTGGATTTATTTTTGCAAGTTTTTCTTTATTAAATTGATAAATACTTCTCATTGAAGCTAAATCTACTAAAGCAGGAAGTCCTGCATATTCTTGCATAATTATACGAGAAGGATTTAATTTAATCTTAACAGGAACTCTTGCTAAAAAGATCTGTATAACATTCTCAAACTCTTCATCGTTTTTTGATTTTCTTAAATTTGTTTCTAACAATATTTTAAGAACAATAGGCAGTTCTTTAAGTTTCTCATATTTATAATAAACATAAGTTAAATCGTAATAATAAAAGTTTTCATTTTGTATCTCTAAACTATTTATAATATTCATAAAACTCCAAAATAATATTTCATTTTATTAAAGATAACAAATGATTGTTTAATCTTTGATTATTATTCTACTTAAATAACTGCTTTTATAATTATTTGATTTCTTCCGATAAGTAAAAAGTTGAAACATTAATATTTTTATCATAAGTATCAGAAGATTTATTTGAATATTTTTCAATAATTTCTTTTGCTTTTGTATAAGAAATAGTTTGTGCTAAAACTTCTTTTCTATCAGTATCTTTTAAAAAGTTTTTATCATGTGTTTTTTTAAACTTTTTAGCTCTATCTAAATTAGAAATTGAATATTTAACGATATTAATATCTCTTTTAACATCAATTCTAACTTTTTTATTTGCATCATCAAATCTTAAAATTCTATTTCCATTAGATGAAATTTTCATTGTTTTTGCATCTAGTACATTTTCTGCTTTTTCTAATAAAACATATTCTTTATCATTTATTAAAACAATATCATTTTTTAATAACTTGATGTCTTTAATTGTAGTTTTTTTGCCTTTGGCCATTATAGTCCTTCTATATATATTCTTTATTATACTCAAGAAAGCATAAAAACATTATTTTAATTAAATTTATTTTACATTTTTTAGTTCTAAAATAGATTTAGTGCTTAATCCTCTTGAAATTCCTATAGTTTGTACACCAAATCTGCTTATCAAAGTTTTTATTGAAATCACAATATTTCTTTCTTCTTTTCATTCTTCTAAACCTTTATTTAAAACATCTAGATCATCTTTTAAAATAACTAGTTTTTTACTGAAATAAATTCTTTTCTTCATCTAAAAAAGATTTTACATCTATTAAATTATCTTTAACACCTTTAATCATAGGTATATTATAAGGATCTACTATTCTTAGATCTTTTATTTTTTCTATGTATATTAAATGC
>JABSOL010000253.1 GCA_013215985.1 Campylobacteraceae bacterium | reverse complement strand
CAAAAATTGATCATTTGAGCTGGTGTCAACAAAGAAATTTTGCAATGTCATTGACACCATTTGTAAATGTCAATGAAATTTGCCAAATGTCAATGTCATTTGACCAGCAATAGTTCCTCACCTCTGCTAAATCGCTCCACACTATGTATTCAAGTTTGACGTCTGAGACGTGAAACTTAGAAAATTTAAGCAAGTTTCACGTCCCAGACTTAATAAAAACACATTACAAATTTCACGTCTCAAACTTGAAAATTCCAATTAAAGTTTCAAACTCGAAATCAATAATCCTAGAAAATTAAAATTCTTACAACTGTCAATCAAAACACTAAGTTTTCGTAAAAAAACGATGAACAAACATATTTGATTTATACACTATGTTTAATAACAAAAATGTTATTTTCATGTACTTCCTTATTGAAATGTATAATTATAAGTAATATTAATATATTTTATTTCATATAATAATAGATTATTTAAGAAAAACAAAGTTGAGTAAATTTGTCTAATAAAGTAGTTTTAATACTAATAAAGTATACTTAAAAAAAAGTATTAATAGGAAATATCTATGGAAAAAGAATTATCAAAATTAGAAGTATTAAAAGCTTCTAGGAACCCATTAAAAGTAGTTGAAAATATGTTTGAAGAAGCTAGAGGTGGAGAGCCTTTAAGTGATGAGCATATTGGCTTATTAAAATGGTATGGTATGTATCCCCATATTGACTCAGATAAAACAGAAGATAAAAAATACTTTATGAAAAGAATAAAATTAGTTGATACTACTATGAATTTAGAACAACTTAAAGTAATGGCTAAAATTGGGAATGAATATGCTCAAGGTTTAGTTGATTTTACTGTAAGACAAAATGTTCAATTTCATTATATTCAAATGAAAGATATTCCAGCTATTTTTAAACTTTTAGAAGATGTAGGACTTACTTCAAGAATGGCATCAGGTGATGGACCACGTCCAATTATGGCCTGTCCTGTTGCTGGAATTGATGCTGATGAAATTTATAATGCAAGACAATTAGTAATTGATATTGATAAATATTTTGATGTAAATGAAGATGAGTTCTGTAATTTTCCAAGAAAGTATAAAATTGGAGTTTCTGGCTGTAAATGCCACTGTGCTTCACATGAAATCCAAGATGTTTCTTTTACTGCATTTAAAAAAGATAATGAAGTATTATTTGATTTATGTTTAGCAGGTGGATTGGCTAAATCAAAACAAATTGCATATAGAGCAAATAAATATGTAAAACCATCTCAAGTTCAAGATGTAGCAATTGCTTGTGCACAAATTTTTAGAGAATTTGGAAATAGAGCAAATAGAGCAAAAGCAAGAGTTAGACATTTAGTTAATGACTGGGGATTAGAAAAATTTGTAAATGAAATTGAAACTAGAATTGGATATAAATTAGAAGAAGGTTTAATTGAACCTAAAATTGAATCTTTTGAAAATAGAAATCATTTTGGAATTAATAAAGCGAAAAAAGAAAATGAATCTTATGTTGGTTTTGCAACTAACTCAGGTAGAGTAGCAGGGGAAGATTTTCAAGCCTTATATGATATTTTAAATAAATATAATGCAGAAGGTTTATCTTTAACATCAACTCAAAACTTTATTGTATATGGTGTAAAAAATGAAGTAGTTGAAAATTTAGCAAATGAAATATCTGAATTAGGTTATCCATATGAACCAAGCCCTTTTAGAGCTAGATTAAATTCATGTACAGGAAAAGAATTTTGTAAATTTGGAATTACTGAAACAAAAGAATATGCAAAAAAATTACTTCTTGAATTAGAAAATAAATTTCCTAATTTTAACGAAAATATTACAATTGCAATTTCTGGTTGTGGTAATGGCTGTTCTCACCCACAAATTTCAGATATAGGGTTTGTGGGGCTTAAAATGAGAGACGAAGATGGTAATAGAGTTGAAGGTTATGAAGTATTATTAGGTGGAAACTTAGAAGGTGAAAAAAAATCAAGATTTGCTAGAAAAATTGGAGAAAAAGTTGAAGCTTCAAAAGTTTTAGATTATATTTCTGATTTAATATCTTCATATGACAAAGACAACTTAGATCAAAATACATTTAAAGAGTATTTAAATATTTACAAAGAAAAAAAGGATTAGAATGCCAGTTGATGCATATATGTACTTAGGTATTTTGTTAGTAGTGAGTGTGTTTTTTGCTATTAAACTAAATAAAGATTAAAATAAAAGAGATTACTCTTTTATTTTAATCATTTTGTAAACTTTATAAAATGATATAAAATTTAATAAAACTAAAGAAATTAAACCAAAAATCCAATATATAATCCACTGAGTAATCATTCCTTCAAAACCATCTTCACTATAGTAATCAATTGCACAAAATACTATAAAAAATACAAAACACACACCGCTACTACATATAAACACAATTACAGACTGGAAAAATAAATGACAATCAAAAGTATGAGATTATTGGGGCGGTCATACTAAAATAA
>JABSOL010000252.1 GCA_013215985.1 Campylobacteraceae bacterium | reverse complement strand
AAAACCTAATAATTTATTAGTTGATTGTAATATTAATGAAATTATAAATAAAGTATTTTTAATTACTTCTTCTTCTTATGTTCAAAGTGATATTATAATAATTAAAGATATTCATTTTTGTGACTTAAATATTGTTGAAAATGAATTAATGCAAGTTATTATCAATGTATTAAATAATGCAAAAGATGCTTTAAAAAGTAAAGATAAAAAGATTATTTTTGTAAAAACATATTCTAGTAATAATGAACTTATTATTAAAATTAGAGATAATGCAGGTGGAATTAATGAAAAAATCATTAATAGAATTTTCGAACCATATTTCACAACAAAAAATGAAAAAGAAGGAATTGGTATAGGTTTATACCTTGTTGAAGATATTTTAGAAAATAAATTAAATGGAAATATTTCAGTAAAAAACATTGAATATAAACATGAAAATATTGATTATATAGGTGCTGAATTTAGAATTTCTATAAAACTTGAAATTCCCAAATAATATAATTTATATTAAATAGCATTTCAGATACTATAAGTAATGCAAAAAATATATAATACTCAAGACTTAAAACGAAACTTTTTAGATATTTGGAAAAACTCTTCTATTGAAGATAGAGATGCTTTAGTTAATTTTGAGAAAAAAGAGTATTTTAGAATTAAAATAGAAGAATTTTCAAGTCCTGAATTTTCTTTTGAGAAAATTCTTTTAGCTTATCATTCTTATGCATCTATTGCTTATGTGACGGCTGAATTAAAAGTAAATTCTAAAGTCTTTTTAGATTATAAACAAAAAAAGTATATGATTTTATCATATAAAAAGAATTCTAATCCTGATACTTGTTCAATAGTTTACTCAAACATTCAAAACTTATGTCAATACCCATTTTTTCCTGTTCCTGTTATGAATATTATTGATTGCATTGAAAGTGATGATGTAATTAATAATCTAATAAACTATTATAATAAACATGCAAAATAAAAAGTATATTGTTTTAAATATACTTTTTCTACTAAAGTTCAATGAATAAAACACTAGCTAAAGTCTTAATAAAATAATTTATAATGATTTATATTTTTAAAGGATATAAATCGAAAAAACTTATTTTAAGAGAGTGTAGAATCAAGTCTTTAAACCTAGCAATTATCCTATAACTACTTTGTATGTTTTTCATAATTTCTCTGAAAATACACGAGTTAAGGGTAAATCTCAGACCAATTTTTTACCCTTGAGCTTTTCTATTTATTTTGAACCTCCTGAATTGATAGATATATTACCTTACAAGTTGAGTAAACAGTAGGAACGGAACTTTTTGATCTTATCACAATAAAATTATCTGAGATATTTATTTCCCCAAGTATTATTGAATTCATTTAGATTTTCTAATGCTTGTTCTTCTGTATTAGCACAATAAACTGACTTTAAATCTTTTGTTATTTCTTTTTTAGTTATTTATGGATACAAACTTTAATGGATTTATCATTTGATGGACTATACAGCTTTTAATCTATGCTTTAGGATAAATAGTTTGTATCACTTTGTTAAAACCATTTAGACCATCTAGTGCAAAGATAAGACCATCTTCAATGCCTCTCTTCTTAATTTCATAAAGAAGAGATAGCCAGTATTTAGAAGTTTTATTATTAATACCTAGTATCTCTTTACTTCCTTCATCAGTAATACCTAACATAATATAAGCAATTACATTTTAAGAACTCTATCTATTCTTATTTTAAGAACAGTAGCCTCATAAAGATAATTCGATACACTTTGATCTAAAGCTCTATTTTCAATCCTTAGAAGTTCTAAGACTTTGTTTGTCATATTAGAAATTGTTTTCGTAGATAATTAATAACCATATAAATAATCAAGATGTAATTTAATATCTCTGGTACTCTTACCTTTGGTATAAAGTGATATTATTAGATCTTTCTCATCATAAAAAAAGTATAAAATACTATTTTTAATTAATTGTGGTTCAAAATTAGATTCTCTATCTTTAAGTATTTCTTGAATTTGTGTTGTTTTATGTTTACTTCTTTTCATGCAGTTTCTTTTAATAGTTCTTTTAAGATAGTTTTGAATTCATTTTCTAGTAATTCTAAACTTGTAAAAGTATCTTCTTTAATTTGTTTTTTTGATTATTCTAAATATAATATTGATTCTTAGATTTAAGAGAGTGTAAACTCTTCTGTGTAAAACCAGTAATTGTTTTTTCATTCTGTGTATATTTCTTCAATAAATTATTTTTTTTTACTGATACTCCTAATTCCATTACTATGATTATATTAGTTATTAATAGCAGCTATTTTTAATTATTAAATATAGAATTATTTTGTTCCTAACTCCATCTTGTATAAGAGTATTTAAATACTTTAAAAATATAAATACATAAATAAAGTATTGTAAGATTATATAAAATATTAAGTTTATTGATTTTAATTAAGTGGTGGCTTGAGACAGAATCGAACTGTCGACACAAGGATTTTCAATCCTTTGCTCTACCGACTGAGCTATCAGGCCA
>JABSOL010000251.1 GCA_013215985.1 Campylobacteraceae bacterium | reverse complement strand
TATATACTTAGATAATAATCACAAAGATATTAAATTATTATCTTGCTATAATCAGCAAAATTTTTCCCTTTAGGGATTTTAAGGATTATTTTTGGAAATAATTATTCATTCATGGTTACGTTGGTTTGTCGTTGTTGGTATTTTTGCTAACTTATTTATTGCTTATTATGCATACTTCACAAATAAAGAGTTTAATAAATTTAATAGAATCTTTTTAAATGCTTCTGTTGGTTTTGTACACTTACAATTTGTATCTGGTGCTATTTTATATTATAACAGTTCATTAACATCTGCTTTTTTAGATAATATTAAAGATGGTATGAAAAATGCTGAACTTAGATTCTTTTCTATGGAACATGCATTATTATTATTTATAGCTATTGTTTTAATTACAGTTGCTTCTTTTAAAGTAAAAAGAATGCCTGCAGATGCACATAAATTAAAGTTTAAAACAATTATGATTTATTTCACTATTGCCTGTATACTGCTTTTAGTTGCCATTCCTTGGAAACTAAGACCTTTATTCGCGTAAATATCTTAAGTATCTTTAGGCTATATCTATAGTCTAAAGGTAATTGTTCTCAAAATTCCACAAATATTACTTTATTTATACTCTATATACTTTAAAACACTTTTTATTAATTATTTATGTTAGACTTTGTTAAAAACGGAGACTATATGGACAATTCATTTTCTATTATTTCTACTGCTATTTTATTATTCTTTATATTAGATCCTTTTGGCAATGTTCCATTAGTACTTAGTATATTAAAAGACATAGATAAAAAACAACATAGGTCTATAATTATTAGAGAAACTTTTATAGGTTTATTAATATTATTAGTATTTTTATTCTTTGGAGACGAGTTTTTATCTGTATTCCATCTTGAGACTCATTCAATTACAATAGCAGGAGCTATAATCTTTTTTATAATATCTGTGAAAATGATTTTCCCAGATCCTAATACTGAATTGTTTTCAGGCGTTAAAGGTGAAGAGCCTTTAGTTGTTCCAATTGCTATGCCTATGATTGCAGGACCTGCCGCTATTGCTACATTATTAGTATTACATAAAACTAATGAGAGTGAAACTTTTCCTTTATTTATATCACTTATCCTCGCTTGGTTCTTTTCATCACTTATACTAGTTTTAGCTCCTCAATTATATAAGATCTTAAAAGACAAAGGTTTAAAAGCTTTAGAAAAACTAATGGGAATGTTACTTTTAATTATGTCAGTTCAAATGTTTATAGATGGTATAAGATCTTTATTACCAACTCTATTTTAAAAAGGAAAAAAATGTTAAATAAATACATACTAGTTTTTATCTTATTATATTCAAGTTTATATGCAAAATCATCTGTATGGAAAGTCTCAAAAGATTCAAATCATTTTTATATAGCAGGAACTATACATGCTTTAAGTAAAGCAGATTATGATTTACCAAAAGAGTATGAAGAAGCTTATAATAATTCAAGTGTAATAGTATTTGAAGCAGATACTAATAAGTTATCTCAAGAATCATTTTCTTATTTAATTAATACAAAAACAAGATATAAAAAGAATGATAGTTTAGATAACTACTTAGATAATGATACAAAAGAAAAACTAAAAAAATATCTAAGTGCTAAGGATATTATATATAAAAATATAAAAAACTTAAAACCAGGAATATTATCTATTTATTTAACTTCTTTAGAATTAAAAAAACTTAAACTAACTGCTTTAGGAGTAGATGCTTATTATTCTTTAAAAGCAAAAGAAGATAATAAAAAGATAAAGTACTTAGAAAGCATATATAAACAACTAGACTTTTTATCTTCTATGAGCAAGGGTTATGAGAATGAGTTTGTTAACTATACATTAAAAGATTTAGAAAACATAAAAAAACAATTCTTTTTAATGAAAAAAGCTTGGAGAGTTGGAGATATGGTAGAGCTTAAAAGAATAAGTCTAGATCCTTGGGTTAAAGACTTTCCTCTTCTTTATGAAAACTTACTTATAAAAAGAAATAAAGCCTGGATGAAAAAGATTTTAAAAATGTCTAAAACTAAAGAAATAGAATTTATTTTATTTGGAGCCTTACATTTAGTAGGAGAAGAAGGTATTTTAAATAAACTTAAGAATAAAGGTTTTACACTAAGTCAATTAAAGTAATTTAATTGACTCTTTACAGATTCATACACTAAATATTAGAAAAATCATATATAAAAATAACATGTACTTATGCTGAGGTAAGTAAATCATACATAAAAATTATTTATTGCCCTAAAAGTAATGCCTTCAATTGGTTAACATATAACTTCAATTAATGAGGTAATTACACTAATTGATCAAATTTCTTTTTAAACAAATATTATTTTACTTAATTAAACTGATAAAAAATTATAACTTTAGATGAAAATATTGTTAAAACTATTGCTCTTATAAGTGATATTAAGAATGCATGTAAAAAATAATAGTAAGTAATAGTACAAATTAATGATGCTATTAATTCTTTATATTTTTAAAGACAATAAAATACTTAAATTTGAAATAAAATATCTAAAATAT
>JABSOL010000250.1 GCA_013215985.1 Campylobacteraceae bacterium | reverse complement strand
ATACTGTAAAAGGACAAATAAATTAATGGAACAATATCTTAACATATATGAAATAATATTAACTATAGGATTAGCTATATTTATATTATTATTTTTTCTTGGAATTACAATAAAGTTATTCAATATATTTATTGCAGTAATGGCATATCCTACATATGTAGCATTATATTCTTTTGAATTCTTACTATATAATAAATCAAAAGATTTGAATGAAAGAAAATTTCTAAAACTTAATATACCAAAGGGAACACCTAAAGGGTTCAAGATGAATGTTATTGCAATGTTTATTACATCATTAGTTATTGTAATACTAATGATATTTGCACAATCAATAATAATATTACAACTAATAGTTATTCCATATCAAGTTTCAACAACAATATTTGTTTGCTTATTTTTAATATATTTAATAAGTTATTTTGTTGAAAATGAAAATAAAACAGCATATGATAAAATAAATTCATTAACAATTCCATCATTATGGAAAAAAATAATAGAATAGATAACAAAAAAGGGGAGAGGAATCAGGCTACTACGGTGATTATTTAAGTTTCGTATATAGAAACTAGAAAGATTAATGCTATCACTATTATCCCTCCTCCATAGTTAATATCTACTAAAGGAAACATTGTGAATAAACAAATTAATAATTTTGATATTGTTAACAATTGGCTAGGATGGGGTGACCCAAAAAATGGGTTATGGTTCATTGGAATGGAAGAAAGAGAAGTTTTCAAAGATAATTCAATAGAACCAAGAAGAAACAGAAAATTTGATACTGTAAGCGTAACGGAGACATTAGATTGGCCAATTGCTAAAAAAACAGCTAAAATTATTTCAAAATTATGTAATATTAAAGATGTAAATAAATACAGAGATTCTGAGATGTGGCACGATGAAAGTAAAATTTTTAATGGAAACTTATTTCCTCTTGGAAAACCTAGTCTTAAAAACTGGCCAAATCATTATAAAGAATTGTTTGGTTATGACTTAAATAATGTTGATGAATATATACTAAAAGTAGAAAAAGATAGGTATGAAAATTTTAAGAAATTTAAATTAGACTATGAGCCTCAAGCAATTATTTGTTTTGGTAAAGGTTATTGGGATAAATTTGAAGAAGTTTTTGTGAAATTTCCTGATAATAAACAATATTATGAAAATTTAAATATTGTTATTTATGAAACTGATAAAGTTATTTTGACTGGCCATATAAGTTATGGAACTCATTTTACAAATCAAGCCCTTAATTTTGTAGTAGAAACATTAAGCAGATGGAATGTATTAGAAGATGTCAAATCTTAGGAACGAATAATTCATATATTATATAATGATAATAAAAAGAAAAACTGTATTAATAAATAGTTGTATACATTTATACGGTTCACTTAGTTATTAAAGTACCACAGATAACAAAAAATTGGAGAAAACGAAGTAGTAGATGAGAAAACTTTTAAGTTTAATTGTTCGCAAGAGATGCTTACAATTTACTGGAGTTGACCGTTACTTACTTTGTTCCTCAATACCGACGTTATCTGCCTATGCTAAATATTAGATTTTTATAATGATTATGAAATAAGCAAAATTTATTGATTGTTGATGTCTTTGACATCAACAATTATAATACTTTTACAAGCTTTATATCAAAGTGAAGTTTTTTAGATTTAGACAGCAGGAAATTCAATTTATAATTGAAGTTCCACAGATAACAAGAAATAGGAGGCAAACGAAGTAATAGATGAGAAAACTTTTAGGTTAAATTGTTCGCAAGAGATGCTTACAATTTACTGGGAGTTGGCCGTTACTTACTTTGTTCCTCAATACCGACGTTATATCTATTTGAATTAATCAACAACTTCAAAAAACAAATCTTTAATTTTTGACATTTCTTTATGAGTTAGTTCTCCAAGCTTTTCAACAAATCTGCTATTATCAATAGCTCTAATTTGAGTAATAATAAGATCAGAATCTTCTTTCATTTTATCTCTTTTACTAATTCTAAATCTAAGAGGTTCTGCATCATCTATTAAATATGTTGTTAAAGGAATAATTATTGTAGTTGGATAATCACTATGATTTAAATCATCATTTTGAAAAATAAGTACTGGTCTAATTTTACCAACTTCATTATTCTTTTTTATTGGATTTAAATTTGCAATCCAAATCTCACCTTTAGATACCATCACTTAATGTTCCTTCAAATGATTCATATTCTTTTTTATCAGAATCTTTAACTTTATTTACAGCATTTAACATTCTGTTTTTTTTAGTATTTTCTATATTTGAGTAGTAAAATGAAATTGCATCTCTAATTACATCACTTTTCTTTTTATGTAATCTATGAGATAAGTTATTCAATTTTTCTTCTAAATTAGTATCTAATCTAACTGTTGCAGTCATAATAAACCTTTCTATTTGTAATACTGTATTTTATCATACAAATTACTTTTTGTCAAAACTTTTGTTTATATAATAAATGTGATTTTACAATATGAATAAAACAATATATTAATAGCTAATTTATATGTTAAATGTGATAATATATTTTTGAAAATATTATAT
>JABSOL010000249.1 GCA_013215985.1 Campylobacteraceae bacterium | reverse complement strand
ATAAAAATATGATTGGTAAAACTGCTGAAGAAGCCGAAAAACAAAAAGGATGTCTAGCCAAACAAGCGGGTAAGGCTAAAAACACTTTTATTATTAAGTTTATTTTTTATAAATACTTTATACTCAAAAACAATTAAAATATCTGTATCTGATAATATGACGCCTTACTTTTTTTTAGATAAAAATAAAGAGATAAAAGGACTTCTTATTGATTATTGGACTTTATGGGCTAAAAAAGCAAATGTTGAAGTAGAATTTGTAAGTACTTCTTATTTAGAATCGTTCTCTCTTTTAAAGAATAATGAAGTAGATTTTCAAGCTGGATCTTTATATGTTAAAGATAGAAATTCTTTTTTAGATTATCTTGAAATTAATAATAATACTTATTTAAACTTTTTTATTAAAAGAAAAGATTTTACTTTAATTACAAATATAAATGATCTTTTTGGAAAATCAGTTGCTGTTTTAAAAGGTTCTTATTCTTTATCTTATTTAAAAACTAACTACCCAAAGATTAAGTTAAAAGAATATAATTCTTACTTAACTTTAACTAATTCACTATATGATGACAATGTAGATGCTATTTTTTCTGAGAGTTTAACTCTTTGGCATAAAATAATTAAATCTTCTGATTTTACTAGTATTATAAAACTAGAATCTTTTTCACATAGAACTAAAATTTATGCAGGTTTGAAAAAAGGAGATAAAGAATTAAGAGAACTTATTTTAAAAGGTATAGATGATATTACAAATGAAGAAATGAGTGTAATTGAAAATAAATGGATAGTAGATGAAAGTTTAAAATATTTTTCAAAAATGAAAAAAGATGATATTTTAAATGAAATTGAGAGAGAATATTTACAAAAGAATTCACTTATTTCTATAGCTACTTTAAATAACTGGTATCAATATTTACACAAAGATAAAGATGGAAATTCTAGTGGATACCATATCGATTTATTAAGAATAATTAATGAAAATTTAGAAACAAATTTTTCTATTAAAATATATGATTCTTGGTCAAAAGCTTATTCTGATGTTAAAAATGGAAAAGTTAATTCTATTTTTGGTTTATCTTGGTCAAAAAAAAGAGAAAAGATATTTTCTTTTTCTTCTAGTTATTCAACCTTACCTACATATTTAATTGTCCGAAAAGAAAATAAAAATATAAAGAACCTAAAAGATATTAAGAATAAAACTGTAGCTGTTATAAAAGACTCCATTTTGATTGAAATATTAGATAAAAAAGAATCTGCAATAAACTTTATTTTTGTAAAAAATCATTTAAAAATGCTAAAAAAAGTATATAAGAAAGAAGCAGATATTGCTTTTTTAGAAAGTATAAGTAAAGAGCATTTAAAAAAATATGAACTAAAAGTGATAAAGACAATATATACAAAAGAAGGTGAATTATCAATAGGTACTTCAATTAATAATAAAGTCTTATCATCAATAATGAAAAAAGCTATAAAATCAATTACTAAAGAACAAAAAATATTTTTAAATACAAAATGGTTTAAAAAAGAAATAGATTCAATTTTTACAGATGAAGAATTATTATATATAAAAAACTCTGATATTTTAAAAGTAGGTGTTAATAATTGGAAACCAATATTATTCTCTACAAATGGAAATGATATGCAAGGAATAGCTGCAGATATTCTTGAAAAAATAAAAGAAATATCAGGTTTGAGATTTTCATCATACACTGCTGAATGGCATACCCTGCTAGATAAATTCAATAAAGGTGAACTTGATATTTTACCAGATACTGCTTTTTTAGAAGAGCGATTAGAATATGGTTTATTTACTCAATCTTATATTAATAATCCTAACGCTATTTTTGTAAATAAAAATAATACTAATATTAAATCTTTAAAAGACTTAGAATATAAAACTTTAGCTATTCAAAAATATTATGCTGCTGTAACAAAAATAAAAAGAAAATATCCTAAAATAATAATTAAAGAAGTTCTAAATTTAAATGAATCAATTAAACTATTATTAAATAATGAAATAGATGCTTTTTATGATTTTGAAGTTAATGTTAAATATGTTTTAGATGAATCTTTAATTTCATCAATAAAAACTATTTATCAAAATGAAATTAAAAATGAAAAGATTTCTATTTATTAAAGATAAGATGATTATTTATTAAATTAAATTCTTATAAAATCACTTTCTACTATTACGATTAATGAGAAACAAAAAATACTTAACAAGTGGATTGATACTATTAAAGAACATAAAGAAGTTAATATATTATTTGGTGAGAATAGAGAACCTTTTGCTTTTACAAAATCATACTTAAAAGGTCTTGAGTACGATTTACTAATACTTATTTTAAATAAAATGAATATTATTTTAAATTCTATTATTTTTGGTCTTGAGGAATATATATATATATATATATATATATATATTAATTAATTTCAACCGGTCTAAAAAATTTCGCGCACATTGGCATTTTTTCTCATGGAAAAAAAACCGAGGGCGAGCGGTGTTTTGCTCCCGGAAATAAAAATCGAGGGCTAGCGGTGTTTCTCTCCTGGAAAAAAAGATCGAGGGAGAACTGGTACAC
>JABSOL010000248.1 GCA_013215985.1 Campylobacteraceae bacterium | reverse complement strand
TCAAAATTAAATAGAAATAAAGATGATGTTAATTTAGATTTGTATGATGTTAAATCAGATGTAAAAGTAAGTGTAGAAGTTGATACAAGATTGTTAAGTGAAGATGGTAGGAATCAAATCAAAGAAGATGTAATGATAGTAGATACAGTAAATGAAATTATTACTAATGATACAGTAGGAATAACAGACTTTTTCTCAAATACTAATCAAGAAGTAAAAACATATGAAGGCGTAAAAGAAGTTATCTCAAAAGATCCAAAACTAGTAGCTTTATTAAATGATAAAAATATAACAGATTCACAAAAAGAAATGATGATGAATAAAATTACAGATTCAGTTATGCTAAAATTAGGATATAAAGATAATAAACCAAAAAATAAAATAATAGATACAAAAACTCCAGGAAGAGATAATAAACAAATAAAAGGTTTTCATTCAATACAAACTAATGATTCATATATAAATAAAAAATATGTAAAAGATAATGAAGATTTAATTAAAACAGCAGGAACAGAAATGCAAAGAGCAATTGATTCTAATGAAGGTTCAAAGTTTGATCAATCAAAAGAATATAGAAATGAAAGAGCAAAATATTCTCAACATAAAGGTGATAATGTAGTTAAATATACTAACTTTGCTTTAGATATTACAAATCAAGGTTCAATTTCAAATGAAATAAATACTTATAAAACACCTAGAGTTACAAAAACAAATTCTGTGTTTAATAATACTAGTATAGTTTCTGCTAATAATACTGAATTTGATGGTTTGGATAAGAAGAAGGGTGATAACTTTGCTCCTTTAGTTGCCGTAGGTGTTGTTGCTTTAGCTAATTATTTAAATGCACCAGAAGATGAAAAAAGTGAAATAAAACAAGGTCCAACAGATGCTTCTTATTTAATTCCAGGATCATTAGGTATTAAAGCATTATCTACCTTTGGAATTAAGACTTTAACTAAAGGTAGTTTAATTACTGGAGGAATAAGTGGAAGTATTGATGCGACTGTTCAAGGAGTTGAAATGGCATTTGACCAAACAAAAGATTATAATGTAAGAGATACTGCGGTTTCAGTTGGTATGGGAATGACTGGTAATACTTTGATAAATGTTGTTAATAGTGGAAAGAAGATTTCAACAGCTGGAAAAATTGTATATGGAATAGGTGTAGATTCTGTAGTTAGTGCTACAAGTCAGCATCTTAAAACTGGCAATGTTGAAGTCAAAAATATTTTGATTGACGTTGCTGTCGGGCAAGGTGGCAATAAGATAAGTCAACTTGCAAAAACAAAAATTGAAAACTCAAAAAATATGAAAGTTGTAGATATGTTTTTAGACAGACAACAAAGAAAAATAAATAAAGGTTCAACACAAACAAGGATAAATATATTAAATGAAGTTAAAGATGCTAAAAATAAAAAAATAACAACTAGTGTTCTTCGAACTACATCAACATCTACTGGAATTGCTAGTGTAATGGTTAACAAAGCTGTAGATTATTATGATAAAATAGAAGAATCAAATGAAAAATAAAATTAATAAATTTCTACAATATTATTATAAAAATACAGAAAATGTTTGGCAAAATGTAATTTTATTTATTATTACACCACTTGGGTTAATCTATTTTAGCGGTTTGGAAAAAGGAATACTTGAGTACGTAGCATTAGTAGTAATTTTTGGAGTTTTTCCATGGATATTGAATGATATTTTTAATTTTTTCTTCAAAAAGAAAAAACCAAATAAATTATTTTATTTACTCTGCTCATTTTTCGTAATTTGGCTAATTATAAATGTTATTTTACATAATAACTTAAAGAATTTACAATTTGTATTAGTAATAGGAATATTTATTTTTATAGCGTATAGATTTATTTTTAAAATATTAAGGTAAAAGTTGAAGTTGTCAAAGTAGAATTCATGTTACCCCTTCAATTGATTCTAACGAAGGTTAAAAGTTTAATTAATCACAAGAAGATACTTTAATAAAAGGAGCTACAGTATCTGCATCTAATAAACTAAATGTAGATGTAGGTGGTTCTTTAGATATACAATCTGTTCAAAATATAAATAGATCAAACTCAAGCTCAATATCTGCTTCTTCAAGTGGAAGTGCAAATGCTTCAATGTCTAAATCAAAAGAAAAAACAACAGTACTAACTTCTTTAAATGGAAATACAGTAAATATAAAAGTAAAAGATAATACGAATTTAAAAGGTGCTCTAATATCTTCTACAAAAGAAGATGGTGTAAATATTGATACTAATACTCTAAGTACTTCAAACCTATCAAATAGAAAGTCTTCAAGAAATATATCTTTAGGTGGAAGTATAGGAACAACAGGTTCACAAAAAGATAAAGATGGAAAAGATATAAAAGGAAGTAATAAACTAACAACAGTATCAGGAAATCTTGCTATAGGAAATCAAAACTCAAAATCAAAAACACTAGCAACAATAACATCAGGAAATATAAAAATAAGAGATAAAAAGAATTCCACAAAACTTTCAAAATTAAATAGAAATAAAGATGATGTTAATTTAGATTTGTATGATGTTAAATCAGATGTAAAAGTAAGTGTAGA
>JABSOL010000023.1 GCA_013215985.1 Campylobacteraceae bacterium | reverse complement strand
CGAAAGTATAGAAGCTCATGAATTACTTGCTTTTATTTATTATGAAAAACGTATGTTTAGTCAAGCTTATGAATCTTACTCAGAATTGATTAAAATATTAAAATCCATTCCAGACTCTAAAGTTCGTTTAATTGATGTGAAATTAAAACAAGCTGATCTTTTAATTATTTTTGAAAAATTCTTGAAGTTTATTATTAATAAGCAGACCAACTTCTGAATTAAAATATAAAATAGAAGAATCACTTAATAGAGTCTCTTTAAATTCTAAATAATCATAAGGCATTACAACTTATGATCTCATTTTTTTATATTTTTCAGTAAGACTTTCATTTTTATTTTTATAGCCTCTTTTTTCGGCTAATTTTTCAATTTTTATTTCTAACTCTTTTAAATCTAAGTTATGTCTTTTTGAAAAAAACTTAATCTCATCTTTTCTTTGAGTTTCATTACAGAAATAATATAATCTAACCATAAAATAGTTAGAAATTTCATCATCATGAACATATCCGTATTCAGCAGCAAGATTATTAATCTTATCTTTAACTAAATCAATTCTCCATCCATGTCTATTTGCGAATTCTTCAATTTTTGCATCTTTTTGCTCTGAAGTACAAAATATAAAAATATTTTTTATAAATAGTTTTGGAATTTGAATTGCAATTAATTGAAAATAGTTTTCTTTACAATGTTTTGAACAAAAAGCTTTGCTCATTGCAATTTTTTTATTACAAAATGGGCAATGTGACATTATTTTTACCTTTAGTAATTATTTTATAAGATTTAGCTTTAGTAATATCTTGTAAGAACTTAGGCTCAACTTCATGTAAAGCAATTATCTCGATAATATAATCGTCAATCAACCAGTTATGACCAGTATCTATAATAATTTTATTATCGAACATATTAATAAGTTCTTCTCGTGTAACTATAACTTCTTCCATTATACCTATTTAAACAAAGTTAAAAATTAATTTTTAACTTCGTCTATTACATAACCTTTATTTGAATGATTTCTAATAATTTCATAATAAGTTTTTTGTCTAATTTTATTAACAATATTTCTCATTGTATAAATAGACATATTCTTACCTTTCCAAACAACCTCTTTAATGATATCATAATCAATAACATCACCCTTTTTTACAATAAGTAATTTAAGGAATGATTTTTCTAATCTTGTAAAATCAATTAATGATCCACCAGCCTTGAAAAATTGATCTCTATATTCGTCAAAATAAATTCCGTGTTGAAAGTCATACTTGTCACCACGTTTAGTTTGATTTAAACACATAATAGCAGCTAACTTAATATCTTTTAATCTTACTGGTTTAGTAGTAAAAGTATAAGCACTATTATTAATAGCTGTTACAATATCATCACTATTTTCTTCTGAAGAAATAATAATTTTAGGTAATGTAGGAGCAACTTGAGTTAACTCACTACATGTTTGAGCAAAAGAATACTCTTCTACTTGTGTATCTACTAATACAACATCAAATGAACTAGACGCAGCTAGTTCAATTGCTTCTTTTGCATTAGCAAGAATAATTATTTCTTTAAAATATTCATCTAGTTCACTTTCAAAAGAATTTTTAATTTCTTTATCAGAGCTAATAACTAATAACTTATCATTATTAAGTTTTCTAATGTTTTTTACAGTTTTTAACATAAATTACTCTTTCTCTTTAGTATATTGAAATTATTATAACAAAAATAATTTCTTTTGTCAAAGATTTGTTATTAAAAAATAAATTTTTTATACATTAAATAATATTTATTTTAGTTCACCCCAGTTATTACCGATACATACAGACACTTCTAGAGGTACAGTTAAAGTGTGAATATTTATCATAATATTTTTAATATCTGTTATTATCTCATCAATTATTTCATCTTTAATCTCAAAAATAAGTTCATCATGTATTTGTAATAACATTTTAACCTCATTATTCGATGAATATTTTTTATGTATTTTGTTCATTGATAATTTAATTAAATCAGCAGCTGAACCTTGGAAAACTGTGTTTACACTCTCTCTTAAGAACGCAGCTTTTTGCATACCACCAACAGTAGAGAAATCAAATAATCTTTTTCTCTTAAGTAAAGTCTCTACAAAACCATTTGCCATAACATCATCTTCAATTGAAGCTAAGTAAGGTTTAACGCCTGAGAATGCCTCAAAATAAGATTCTATATATACTTTTGCTTCTTTTGTAGTAATTCCTACAGTCTCTCCAAGTTTTTTAGCACCCATCCCATAAATTAAACCAAAGTTAATAGATTTTGCAATATTTCTTTTCTCTTGTGCTTGTTCAACTCCGAAAATTCTAATTGCTGTTTGAGTATGAACATCTGCTCCTGTATTAAATGCATCTAATAAAGCTTTATCTTGAGAGAAATGAGCTAATAGTCTTAATTCTATTTGAGAATAATCAATTGCGATTAATTTATACCCAGGCTTAGCTATAAAGGCTTCTCTTATTTGTTTACCAGCTTCACTTCGTACTGGAATATTTTGTAAGTTAGGATTTTTTGAACTTAATCTACCAGTTGCTGTTCCTGTTTGTAAAAATGATGTATGAATTCTATTATCATCATTTTCTTTAGCTAAAAGTAAAAGTGGTTCAATATAAGTTGATTGTAATTTAAATGCTTCTCTATATTCTAAAATCTTAGGCACAATTTCATGAGCATCTAATAGTTTATTTAAAACACCCTCATTTGTACTATAACCAGTTTTAGTTTTTTTAGTAGCTTTTAATCCTAAGTCTTCAAATAAAACTTCTCCTAATTGTTTTGGAGAATTTAAATTAAATTCTTTTCCCGCTAGTTCACAAATTTTATCATGTAAAGTTTTTACATGTGCTGTGTTTTTAACTTTTACAGTTTCTAGGAAAACAACATCTAGTTTTATTCCTTCATTTTCCATATCAGATAATACTTTTGGAAAATAGAACTCATGTTTAATACTATGAGCTAAAAGTTTTGAACAAGTTTGAAATTTTCTTAATAATGTTGCATATACTTTAAATGTAACAAATGCATCTTCAGCAGCATAAGCACAAGCATCATTAATATCTACATTAGAGAAATCTTCACCTTTTTTAACTGTATCTTTAAAAGCAATCATTTCATGATCATAAAATTTAGAACTTAAAGCATCAAGACCTATTTTGCTACCTGGATCTAACATCCACGCTAAAATCATAGTATCTGAGTATAAATTTATTTCATATGCAAAATTATGTTTTATAACATCATAATCATATTTAAAGTTTTGTAAAACTAATTTATGTTCATTTAAAAGTTTAATAGCTTTTAAAGCAGAATCTTCGCTTATTTGATCTAATACTCCTAAGTAAAAATGGTTAATTGGAACATAATAAGCTTTTTTGTCATCATAACAAAATGAGAAACCTACAATATTAGCTTTTCTAGTATCTAAATGTGTTGTTTCTGTATCAAAAGCAATAATAGAATTTTTAGGAATTCCAGCAAGAACTTCAAATAAAGTTTTGTCTGTATTTAATAATATTTTCTCAAATTTTATTTTCTCTTTAACTTCTGGCACTACAGACATTGTAGCTTGAGAGCGAGGAAGATTAGTTTTATAATTTAATCCCATAGAAGAAACTCTATTTAAAATATTATTTAAACCAAATTCTACTAAAATATTTTCAATCTTTAAAATTGGGTTTTCTGCTGGTAAATTAAAACTCTCTAAATCATCAATTACGTGGCAATCAGTTTTAAGCGTTACTAATTCTTTTGAGATGTAAGCCATCTCTTTACTCTCTGTTAATAATTTAATCCATCTTGGTTTCTCAATTTGTTCTATATTTGCATAGATATCATCTAATGAACCAAATTGTTCAATTAAAGCTTGAGCTGTTTTAGCCCCTACTCCTCTAACACCAGGAACATTATCCGCAGAATCGCCAAGAAGTGACTGATAATCAGTAAACTGGTCAGCTCTTACTCCATATTTTTCAAAACATGTTTCTTCTGTTACTGTAACTCTTTTAATAGGGTCAAATAAGAAGACTTCCTCATCTTTTATTAATTGGTATAAATCTTTATCATGAGAAACTACTCTAACTTGTAAACCTCTTTTAACTGCATCATGTGCAATTGATGCAATAATATCATCAGCTTCAAAACCAATTCTTGCAGCTGTCTTAAATCCCATTTTTTCAATCCATTCAATTACAACTGGAAGTTGTACTAATAAATCTTCTGGAACTTCTGATCTATTTGCTTTGTATAAATCATAAATATCATTTCTGAATGTTGGCCCTTTTGAGTCAAGTGCAAAAACAATATAATCTGTTTGGAAATCTTTTCCTAAATTCAATACAAAGTTCATAAATCCTGTTAACATACCTGTTGGAAAACCAGTACTTGATTTTAATGGGGGAAGTGCATAATAAGATCTAAATAAAAATCCAAATGTATCAATTACCGTTATATTTTTCAATATTAATCCTTTTTATAATTTTTTATAATATAATAATATCACTTAAAAAGAAGGTAGATTATGTCAGCCATAGAGAGTAAATTAAAAGAATCAAATGAGAAGTTAAGAGCTATTATTGACAGTTCTTGGGACCCTATTGGAATTATTAATGAAAACAGTACATTCATTTATGTAAATAAAGCTTTTTCCCCAATTTTAGGATATAAAAAAGAAGAATTATTAGGTTTAAATTTTACTTCGATTCTTAAAAATAATGGAGCAAATTTATTCTCTTCATTAATAAAAAACTATGAAGAAAAATCTTATAAAGATCACTTAACTTTATTGTGTTTAAGAAAAGACAAACAAGAAGTATATTTACAAATAATTTTAACAAAAATGTCAAATAGCGATTTTTATATTATAAATGCAACTGATGTAACAAAAGAATTATCAAAAGATTTTATAATAGATTCTTATGTTTTATCTTTGGAGTTAAATGATAAGCATATAATTACTCAATGTTCATCTGCTTTTGCATATTTATCTGCATACGTTAAAGAAGAATTAATCTCAAAACCTTTAGATATTGTTTTACATGAAGAAGAAAAATCTACTTTTGATGAAAAATGGAAAAAAATAAAAGAAAATAAAGAATATTCTACTTCATTTGTTTTTCAGAAAAAAGACAAAACTAAATTTACTGTAAAAACTCAATCAAAAATGCAGTTTAATAAATATGGTGATATTGTCGGTTATACTTTACTGTTTTTTGATACAAGTAATGAAAATAAATTAAAATCAAGAATTTTAGTTGAACAATCAAAATTAGCAATTATGTCTGAAACTATTCAAATGATTTCTCATGAGTGGAGACAGCCGTTAAACTCTATTTCTTTATCTGCCCAAACTATGGATTATGAATTAGAATTAAATACTATTGAAACTTCTGAAATTAGACAAAGGTTATCAAAAATAAAAGATAAAGTTGATGATTTATCTTTAACAATTGAAAACTTTCAAGATTTAATTTCTTTAAAATCTTTTGAAGAAAAAACATCTGGAAAAGAACTTATACTTATAGCTTTAGATCAAATAAAAAATAGCACAGCTTTTAAAGATATAAATATTAAATTAGACTTAACATCAGATCTTACATTTCTTACTTATAAAAAAGAGTTTATTCGAATATTATTAAACCTTCTTATTAATTCAAGCGAAGCATTTATTAAAAACAATGTAAAAGATAAAGAAATTTTATTAAAAGAATATTTAATAAATGATAAAATATGCTTTGAAATATCTGATAATGCAGGAGGAATAGATACATCAATTATTGAGAAAGTATTTCATCCTTATTTTTCAACAAAAGAGGAAAAACACGGTGTAGGATTAGGATTATATAATTGTAAAATTATTATTCAAATGCATTTAAAGGGTTCTATTAAAATTACAAATGAAAACAATGGAATTAAAGTAAAAATAAAACTACCTATAAAACATATATAAAAGAGGAAATAAAATGATAATAATACCAGCAAGACTAAATTCAAGTAGGTTCACTAATAAAATTTTAGTAGATATACTTGGACTTCCTATGGTAATTAGAACAGCTAAACAAGTAGAATCTTTAGATGCAGTAACAATAGCTACAGACTCTCAAGAAGTAATTGATTTAGCAAAAAAACACGGAATTAATGCAATCATGACATCAAGCTCACATCAAAGTGGAACTGATAGAATTAATGAAGCAGCACAGCTTTTAAATTTAGATGAAAATGATATTATTATTAATGTTCAAGGGGATGAACCTTTTATTGAAAAAGAAGTAGTTCAAGCTGTAATTAATAGAGTTAAAGAGACAAAAGACAAAGATGTAATGATGGTTTCTTGTTATAAAAAAATAAGCTCAGAATTAGCAGATGATGCTAACCATGTAAAAGTTTTATTAAATGCAAAAAACAATGCAACATACTTTTCAAGATCAAAAATACCTTATCATAGAGATCATTATGAAGATTCATCATATAATGGACACTTAGGAATTTATGGATTTACTGTTAAAAGTTTAAAAGAGTTTTGTGAATTAGGAAATGCACCTATTGAACATATTGAAAAACTTGAACAATTAAGAGCAATTTATCATGAAAAAAAGATAGCCATGGTAGAAGTTCAGTCTAAATCTTTTGGAATTGATACAGAAGAAGATTTAAAAAATGCTTTAAAAATATTTTCTTAATCTTTTTGTAATGAATAAACTTTTGTTTATTCATTACTTTAAATAAAAGTTTATAAAACTCTAGAAAGAAAAACCTTCCCCTAAATAATGCTCTTTAACATCTTTATTTTCTTTAATCTCATCTGCAGTTCCAGCAGCTAAAAGTGAACCACTTTTCATAACATAAGCTCTATCACAAATTTGTAAAGTTTCTCTTACATTATGATCAGTAATTAAAACACCAATCCCAAGTACTGTTAATTGATGAATAATTCCTTGAATATCTTTTACAGCAATAGGATCAACTCCAGCAAAAGGTTCATCTAATAGTAAAAATTTAGGTTTTGAAACTAAAGCTCTTGCTATTTCAGTTCTTCTTCTCTCACCACCTGATAATGAAATACCTTTTCTTTGTCTAATTGGTTCAATATTAAAAACTTCAAGTAAATCTTCAACTCTTTTTAACTGTTCTTTTTTATCACTCGTTACAATTTCGGCCGCTAATAGCAAATTATCTTCAACAGATAAATCTTTAAAAATTGATGATTCTTGTGGTAAATACCCTATTCCTTTTAAAGCACGTTTGTGTAAAGGTAAGTGAGTGATATCAACATTATCAAAAAATACTTTTCCACTTGTAGGTTTTACTAATCCACATACTGTATAAAAAGTAGTAGTTTTTCCAGCTCCATTAGGACCTAATAAACCTACAATTTCACCTGAATTTATTTCTAAAGAAATTCCATGTAAAATTTCAATTTTTCCTATACTTTTTTTAATACTTTCAATTTTCAAATTATGCATTTATTATATATCGCCTTTTATCTTCACATTTTTCTATATCAATAGAAATATTCTCAAAACCATAAGAGTCTAAAATCTTTTTAAGTTTATCATCTCCCCATTCCACAAAATGAAGACCTTCTTTTTCAAATTCTTCTAATAATCCTAAAGCTACAAATTCTTCTAAAGTTTTATTATAAACATCATAATGAAAAATATTATTGTTATATACACTTTGTATTGAAAATGTAGGAGAAGTAACTAAATCGTCATAACCCATAGATTTTACATAGTTTTTAACTAAAGTTGTTTTTCCACTAGCTAAATCACCTCTTAATAAAATAATACCAGTTGATAATTTTTTAATTTCTTCTATTATTATATTTAATTCATTTTCTTTTAATTCAAATACTTTATTCAATTTATTCCTTAGATAAAAGCTTAGAAATTCTAATTAATTGTTCTAACTTATCTTTTGCACGAGAAGATAAAATAGCATCTCTTGCTATTTCTATTCCTTCTTTTAAATCTCTTGCTTTTTCATCAACTACTAAAGCAGCTGCTGCGTTTAATAAAACAATATCAAGTTTTGCACCTTTTTCTTTATTTTCTAAAATATTCTTAGTAATATTTGCATTAAAAAAAGCGTCTCCACCAATAATTTCTTCTTTTGATTGGAGTTTAAATCCTAATTCTTGAGGATCAATTATAAAATCTTCCATTTTTCCATTATAAATGCTTGTAGCATAAGTAATATCAGAAATAGAAATTTCATCTAAATTATCTCGAGAAGATACAATCATAGATCTTTTAACATCTAGTAAATCTAAAGCACCTGCCATTTTATTAATAAAACTTTTATCAAATACTCCAATTAAATGTTTTGTAACATTTGCAGGATTAACTAAAGGACCTAAAATATTAAAAATAGTTCTATGATTTATACTTTTTCTAATTGGCATAATATGCTTCATAGCAGGATGATGGTTTTGAGCGAACATAAATGTAAACCCTGCATCTTCTAACATAATAAGTTGTTTTGAAGTTTCTAAATTAAGATTAATACCTAAAGCCTCTAACATATCAGCAGAACCAGATTTACTTGTAATTGACCTATTCCCATGTTTTGCAACATGGCAGCCACAAGCTGCTAATAAAATAGCAACAGTTGAAGATACATTAAATGAATTAGATTTATCTCCACCAGTGCCAACTACATCAATTAGTTTCTCTTTTAGTTCAAAATGTACATCTAAAGGGATAACATGATCTCTCATTGCAGAAGCAGCTCCAGCTATTTCTGCTGCATCTTCACCTCTTTTATACAGTTCAATTAGATATTCTCTAACTTCTTCTGTTGGAAGTCTATTTTCAAAAATATCATCAAATTTTAATTTTGTTTTATTAAACATATTTAAACCTTTTTATATCTGCTCAACAAACTCAAGCATTTTTGATTTAGGAGTTGATTTAGTAAGAGGAATTTGTAATACTTTAAATTTATCACTTTTTTCAAGATATCTAATTTCTATCATATCCCCTACTTTAACTTCTTTGGCTTTTTTAACAGCTAGACCATTTATAAAAACTACTTTATGGGCTAACATATCTTCAGCAACAGCACGTCTTTTTGTAATATTTACAGCGTTTAAAAATTTATCTATTCTCATAATAAAGATTATAGCAAAGTTTTGTTAAAATTATTTAAATTATTAATTAATAAGTGGAGAGATAGAATGAATAAAAAAAGTGTAAAAAAAGTAGTACTTGCATATAGTGGTGGATTAGATACATCTATTATATTAAAATGGTTACAAGATGAATATAAAGCAGAAGTGATTACTTTTACAGCTGACTTAGGTCAAGGTGAAGAAGTTGAACCAGCTCGTATTAAAGCACTTGCAATGGGAATTAAAGAAGAGAATATTTTTGTGTTAGATATTAAAGAAGAATTCGTAAAAGATTATGTATTTCCTATGTTTAGAGCAAATACAGTTTATGAAGGTGAATATTTATTAGGAACTTCAATTGCGCGACCTCTAATTTCTAAAAAACAAATTGAAATTGCTGAAAAAATGGGTGCAGATGCTGTATCTCATGGAGCTACTGGAAAAGGAAATGATCAAGTAAGATTTGAATTAGGTTACTTAGGTTTAAATTCTGATATTACTATTATTGCTCCTTGGAGAGAATGGGATTTAAATTCAAGAGAAAAACTTCTTGCATATGCGGCAGAACACAATATTGATATTGATAAAAAACATCTTGATGAAAATGGAAATCCTTCTGTTAGTCCTTATTCTATGGATGCAAACTTGTTACATATTTCTTATGAAGGTTTAGCTTTAGAAAACCCTAATGATGAACCTGAAGAATCTATGTGGTTATGGACTAACTCACCAGAAAAAGCACCTGATAAAGCTGAATATATTACAATTTCTTATAAAAATGGTGATCCTTATGCAGTAAATGGAAAAGATTTATCACCAGCTACTTTATTAAAAACATTAAATGATTTTGGAAATCTTCACGGAATTGGAAGAATTGATATTGTTGAAAATAGATATGTTGGAATGAAAGCACGTGGTTGTTATGAAACTCCAGGTGGAACTATTATGTTAAAAGCTCATAGAGCAATTGAATCTATTACTTTAGATAGAGAAGCAGCTCATTTAAAAGATGAATTAATGCCAAAATATGCAAAATTAATTTATAATGGTTTTTGGTTCTCTCCTGAACGAGAAATGATGCAAGCAGCTATTGATTTAACTCAAAAACATGTAGAAGGTACTGTTAGATTAAAACTTTATAAAGGTAATGTTACTGTTGTAGGAAGAGAATCTACTATGTCATTATTCTCTGAAGAACATTCAACATTTGAAGAAGATGAAGTTTATAATCAAAAAGATGCTGAGGGATTTATAAAATTAAATGCTTTAAGATTTATAATCGCAGGTCAAAAAAGAAAAAACAAATAAATTGTTTTTTCTTTGGGAATCTAAATATATTTTATATTTAGATTCATAAAAAGATTAAAATTAATTTTAATCTTTTTATAAACTATTTACATTCTTTGTAAGCATTTCCTAATTTATTATATAAATCATCAAAGTTTACATTTTCCATATCTTTTAATAAATCTACCATAATTACATTATCTTCAGATCCATTCCATATTTTAATATAAGAACCTTCTTTATAACCATTATCTTGTCTAAATTTATTTAAACAGTTTTTACCAATATATAGTTTTTGTAACCAATTAAAAGATAAACCTGAAATTTTACAAGTTCTAAAAAATTGATCAATAAATATTTCAACTCCAGAAAATGATGGAATATTTCGAGTTTCAATTGCAATTGCAATATAAGATAGTTTTTCTGTTTCAGAAATCATAACTTTATAATCAACATCTTCATTCGCTTCATAAATACAATGTGTATTAACTAAAGATACAGCTTTTGGAACATTTGTTTCTTGTAAAATATAAGACATTAAAAAATGCCAAATATCAACTAATTCAACATGAATATTATCCATATCAGATTTAGCTTCAATATTTTTCCAGTGCTTCCAAGGTGTTGAATCAATTAATTCAGCAGCTTCCATATGAATACATCTAAGCCAGTTAATTTCTTTACCAAACTTATTTACTCCAAGTTCCCAGTTAACTCCATTAGTTGAATCATTTAATTGTTTTTGTAATAAAAACATTTCTTCTAATTTGTGAGGGAAAGAAGATGATTCTTCTAAAAGACTAGCTAGTGGTAAACACTCGTCTACTAAATTATCTAAGTGCGGATCTATAGAAAAATTCTTTTCACCTTTTAATAAATGAATGATTAAAGAGATTGTATATGGTACATCATCTTTATCTTCCCATACTAATACATCTGATGATGTTTTTCCTACATATTTTGCAAAGTCTTGAATATTTACAAAACCTAAAGACTTTGTTATCACTTTTAATTCTTCGTATAGCAATTTGTTCTCCTAATTATAAACGTATAAATTTTTCTAATTATACATAAAAAAATATTAAGTACATCTTTTTTTCACTAATTTTAATAGTGGGATGAATTGTTATCTTCTTTATTAACATTAAACTTAAGAGTAAAAAAAGAGCAATCCATTCCACTTGATCTTTTAACAACAGTTGCTGGTAATATTGCAGATGTAAAACCATACGCTTTACAGCCATGAGGTTTACTTGTCTGCCAAGTAACATAATAATATTTGCATTTTTGACATATAATTCTTTTATTCATATCTTATTATACCTTCTTAAGATAAAATTAATTTAAAACAATAATATAAAACTTTAATTATGATAAAATTAAATTATTAAAGATAGAAAATAATTATTTATTTATTATTTTCACAAAAATGTAGATTAATTTAAGTTTAATTTTAATTAAATTACATTATTATATACAACAAAAACTTAAGGAGCTTATATGTTCGGTACTTTTTCTAAAAAAGATTTAGAAACAATTAATAACTATTTTGAGCAATTTGTAAATTTTACACAATTTAAACAAAATAGATTTAACTATATTGAAAAAACAGGAAATAAAAATCTTGATTTAATGTTTTCTCAATGGAATACTATTATTAAAAAAAGTGAAAAACTAATTAGAGATGATGTTAAGGTAATTGGGGAAGTTGTATTAGCAACTGATAAACTTGAGCAAGGTATTTTTAACGTAAGAATTAATGCCACAACAAATAACCCAATGGTTAGAACTTTAGCTAACAATATGAATAATATGATTGTTTCATTAAATTCAAGTATGGATCAACTGGAACTTACTTTATTATCTTATTCACAAGATGATTATAGACCCGATATTGAAATCAACAAAAAACTTAAAGATAAAATGTTAAGTGTTATGAACAGTATTAATACTTTAGGTGGATCTTTAAGTAAAGGTGCAAGAAATAATCTTGAGAATGGTCAATCTCTAGAGCAAAACTCATCTATTATGAAAGCTTCTATGGATAATTTATCTGCAAAAGCAAATGAACAAGCAGCTTCACTAGAAGAAACTGCGGCAGCAGTAGAAGAAATTACATCTTTAACAAGAAATAATGCTGAAAATGCTGAGAAAATGGCACAGTTAGGACAAACACTTAAAGGTGCTGTTACATCTGGACAAGATTTAGCTACAAGAACTGCAAAATCTATGGAAGAAATAAATGATAAAGTAACTGCAATTAGTGAATCTATTAATGTAATTGATCAAATTGCTTTCCAAACAAATATTCTATCACTTAATGCAGCTGTTGAAGCAGCTACTGCTGGTGAAGCTGGAAAAGGTTTTGCTGTAGTTGCGCAAGAAGTAAGAAATCTTGCATCAAGATCAGCTGAAGCTGCTAAAGAAATTAAAGATTTAGTAGAAGACGCAAATTCTAAAGCAAATGAAGGTAAAAGAATTTCTGATGAAATGAGAAAAGGATATGAAACATTAAATACGCATATCTCTGAAACAATTCATATTATTGGAGATGTATCTTCATCTTCTAAAGAACAAATGACAGGTATTGAACAAATCAATGATGCAGTAACTATGTTAGATCAAGTTACTCAAGAAAATGCAAGTGAATCTAATAAAGTTACAACTTTATCAGAAGAAGTTGCTTACTTAGCTAATTCACTTGTAAGTGATGCAGCATCAAAACAATTTAATTAAGGAAAAATATGGCACACAATCAAGAAACAGTATTAGATGATTATTCATTCTTAGTTAGTGAAACTGATTCTAAAGGAATAATTAAATTTGCAAATGAAGATTTTTGTAAAATTGCTGGTTATGATGTTGAGGATTTAATTGGAAAACCACATAATATGGTAAGACATAATGATATGCCAAGAGCTGCATTTAAAGATTTATGGCAAACAGTTCAAAGAGGTGATATTTGGGATGGTTATGTTAAAAATGCCACAAAAGATGGTGGATACTACTGGGTTTATGCAACAGTTTATCCATTTGAATCTTCTGATGGTTCTAAAGGTTTTTTATCGTGTAGAAGAAAAGCTACAAAAGAAGAAATCGAAGAACATATATCTTTATATAAAGAATGGAAAATGCAAGAGTAGTTTTTAAACTACGACCTTGCTTTGAATCGCTTTAGCTAGTGAAAGGATATCTACGTTTTCTAAAGAAACACCAGTAGGTACTCCTTGAGCTATTTTAGTGAAACAAATATCATAATCTTGAAGTTTATCTTCTAAGTATAAAATAAAAGCATCATTTGATAAAGATGGTGTAATTGCAAATAAAATATCATTTACTTCATTTATAGACACATATTCATATAACATTTCTAAAGTATGCTCGTCTAACTCTTCAAATACAAAATATTTACCTAAAAACTGTTTTGACTCTTCAATTACAAAAATATCTTTTGCACTTTGAACAATACATAAAAAATTCTTATTTCTTGAATCATCTAAACATATTTCACAAATTTCATGTTCACTCATAGAAGAACAAAGTTTACATTTTTTAATATTTTTTATTGCATTTTCTAAAGAATGAGAAAGTTTAATACCAAGGTAATTATCGTGATTTACTATATGATAAGCTAGTCTAAGAGCTGATTTTTTTCCAATAGTAGGTAGAGCTTCAAAAGCTTCTACTAGGTCATAAAATTTAATTAAGTTTTTCTTCATATAAAATTATATCTTATTTTTATCTTTTTTTAGATAAAATCCAGTTAAAATTTAGGAGTTACTAATTGATTAACAAAGATTATTACGAATTATTAGAAATTAGTAAAAGTGCTGATAAAAGTACTATTAAAAAAGCCTATAGAACTATGGCTAAAAAATACCATCCAGATAAAAATCCTGGAAATCATGAAGCTGAAGAAACATTCAAAGCTATTAATGAAGCTTACCAAGTATTAAGTAATGAAGAAAAAAGATCTTTATACGATAGATATGGTAAAGAAGGAGTTGAAAGTCACGGTCAAAGTCGTGGTGGAGGATTCGGTGGAGGATTTGATGACTTAGGTTCTGTATTTGAAGATATGTTTGGTTCTGCTTTTGGTGGAGGTGGAAGATCTCAAAGAAGAGAGAGAAAAACATATAAATATAATCTTGATGTTGCAGTTGAAGTTAATATTGAGTTTAATGAAGCAGTATTTGGTGTTAAAAAAGATATTAAATTCACTTATAAAACAGCTTGTGAGCCTTGTAAAGGTACGGGAGCTAAAGATGCTAAGTTATCTACTTGTAAAACGTGTCAAGGTGCAGGACAAGTTCATGCAAGACAAGGTTTTATGACTTTTGCTCAAACTTGTCCTCATTGTGAAGGAAGCGGTGAAGAAGTTTCTCATAAATGTAAAAAATGTACTGGTACTGGATATAAAGAACATAAAGATTCATTTGAAGTAGATATTCCTGAAGGTGTAAGTGATGGAATTAGAATTAGAGTTTCAAATAAAGGTAATGTTGCACCAAATGGTTCAAGAGGAGATTTATATTTACAAATTTCTGTAACTGAAGATGCTCATTTTGTGAGACATGATGATGATATTTATATTGAAGTTCCAATTTTCTTTACACAAGTAGCACTTGGTGGAAGTATTACTATTCCTTCTTTAAGAGGAGAGTTAGAATTAGAAATTCCAGCAGGAACTAAAGATAAAGAACAATTTACATTTACAAATGAAGGTGTTAAATCTGTTCAAGGTTATGGAAAAGGTGATTTAATTGTTCAAATTAAAATTAAATACCCAGAATCTTTAACTGGTGAGCAAAAAGAATTATTAGAACAACTTCAAGACTCTTTTGGAATTGATAGTAAACCACATACAAAAAACTTTGATTCAATGTTTGGAAAAGTTAAAAACTGGTTTAAATAAAATATAGTGCGAAAGCACTATATTAAAACTGAGATATTATATTTTTATTAATATTCTTTATATTTTTATATTTTAAACTCAATTCTTCGTATTGTAATACATAATCATTATATAAAAACCCATAATCATTATCTTTGTCATCTTTATATCTTCCATATTGATCTTTAGAATTTGATAATAAATGATCTAAAAAATTAATACTTTGAGTTTTTAATAGAATTTCATCAATCTTATCTTTCGAAATACTTTCATTTTTATTTAATAAACTATTATGTAATAATGAAGTAAAAGATTTGTCTTTATTTTTGTGATTTAAAAATATATTTTTATCACTATATCTATTAGATAAAATAGAAAAACCAATATCAAAGGGATGTCCTAGAACTGTGTTAAACAAAGCCTGAGATAAAACTTCATCTTCTGAAAACAATGTTGCAAGTCTTAAACTTTTAGCCATAGCTTTATTATCATCATTTATAAAATTATTCTCAATTTCTTCTAAATTAATACCTTTTATATTTTCATAAGATAATTCATTTGTATGAGAACTTTTTTCTTCTTTTGTATTTAAACTCAATTCATTATAAAAAGAATTTTTATCATTAATTTGTTGTTTGTAAACAGATAAAGCAAAAATATCATTGTTTATTTTATCTAGCATTTTTATCCTTTTACATATGCTAAAACAATTTAGCTTAAGATATCTACATAAAAACCCTTTAATTTATAATATTTAAGTACATTTATTATAAAAAACATAGAATATAAAGCAAGTTTTACCCACATATTGTTATAATACATTTAATTATATACTTAAGGAAATAAATGAAAATAAAAGTACAAGCAATGGGTGAGTATCAAACAAATTGTTATATTGCAACAATTAATGATATAGACATCATAATTGATCCAGGTGTAAATGCGCTTCAATGGATTGAAAAAAATGTTACAAATCCAATTGCAGTATTAAATACACATGGACATTTTGATCATATTTGGTCAAATGAAGAAGTATGTAAAAGATATAATATTAAATTATATACTCCAAAAAATGATGTATTTATGTTAAGTGCTGATCCTTTTGGAACAGGCGTGCCCTATTCTACAGCTGATTACGAAATTCAAGAAGATGAAGAAATTATATTAAATGACATTAAAATTAAATTTCATTATTTTCCAGGTCATACCCCAGGATGTTCAATGATACAAATTAATGATTCATTATTTTCAGGTGACTTTATTTTTAAAAATAGTATAGGACGCTGTGATTTTCCATATTCAAATGTTCAAGATATGAAAAATAGTCTAAAAAAAGTTTTATCTTGGAATAAAAATTTTATTATTTATCCAGGACATGGAGAATCAACTAGTCTAAACAATGAATTAGGCTCGTTAAAACAGTGGCTAAATTATCTATAAGAGTAATTATTATATAATGATTGCAAATAAATTATATTAACTAGGGAAAACATGTATCAAGAAATGTTCAAAGAAATAAAACACCTTAATACTAAAGATTTAACGCATCTAGAAAAAACTAATTTAAAACTTGAGCAAATAAAAGAACTAAATGAAGCTTACTTGCCAATTTATGAATTATTCTTAAAGAACTATGATATTAAAGATTTAAGTATTAAAATACAAGATAGTGTAAGAGGAAATTATATTATTCACTTAAAATCTGAAAATTATGATTTTTCAAAAAGATCTATAAAGTTTGATTTTACGATTAACCAAAGTGCTAATATTACTTTTGATTTTTATCTTAAAAGTTTAAGTATAACTAGAGTTTCTGCTGAATTATTTAAAACTTTAGAAACACTTAGTTATTTTTTATCAAAAGAATTATATACTATTTACTTAAATGAGAATATTTCTCAATTGAAATTAATTGATAATATAACTGGTTTATATAATAGAAAATATTTGACACAGCACTTAGAGAAAATGCTTCCTTTAGCAAAAAGAGAAAAATCTACTTATGCTTTTTTACTTATAAGAATAGATAGATATAAGGCAGTAATTGATGAATTTAATTACGAAATTGGAGAAAAACTTTTAATTGCATTATCAAAATTATTAATAAAAAATGTAAGAAACTCTGATATTGTAATAAAACTTGAAAGAGATGAATTTTTAATTGTTTTACCCAATATTCATACTTCTGAAAATGCAAATTTTGTAGCTAATAAACTAGTAGCCAAGTTTGCAAATTTTGAGTTTGTATTAAAGAAAAAAGAAAATATTATACTTAAAAAAAGTATTTGTATATCGATAACTTTATTCCCTGAAACATCAGAAACAATAGAAGATATATATAAACATTTAGATATAGCTTTACACGAAGCTAATAACAAAGGAAGATCAATAGTGCTTGAATATACAAATAGTATATCATCAAGTATTGATCTATTTTAGGAGAAAATTTGAAAAAAAACATATTAGAGATAATAAAAGAATCAGCAACAAGTGAAAAAGCTTTTAAAGATTTAGAAAATATTTATGCATTAAGTGAACAATTACAATATGCCTCAAATATAGAACAAATGGCAGAAGATATATATTCTTGGCTTTTAAAAAACTTTAATGTAGATAATATCAACTTTTCTTTATTTGATATAGATAAAAACACAAAAGAACTAATTTTTACAAAAGGTGAAGAATTTTATTTAGATGATGAAATGGCAAGTTATTTTATTATTAATACTCATACTAATTTAAATGCAATTATATCTTTTAATACTAATTCAAAAGTACATTATAAGATACTACAAAGAGATAATAATATAATTCAATCTGCATTTTTTCAGATATCTGCGATTATTCAAAATGGAATTCTTAAAAAGAATTTTGTAAAATCTCAAAGTATTGATTCTGTTACAAATGTTTATAATAGACAATATTTAACCACACATGTTAAAAAACTACTTGCATTAAAAGAACATGATAAAAATAACATTTTCTTTTTAATGGTTGGTATTGATCATTTTAAAGCTGTAATTGATGAATTTGATTATGATATTGGTGACATTGTATTAATTGAATTAGCAAAAGTAATTCATAGTAATATTTGTGAATATGATTTAGTTGCAAGATTAACAGGTGATGAGTTTTTAATTTCATTATTAAATCATAATAACAAAGAAAGTGCTAGTAAAATAGCTCAAAAAATTATAGATGATTTTGCAAAAATAAAAGTATTAGTACATAATAAATATACTTTACAAAAAACAGTTTGTATTGGAATAAAAGAATATATGGTAGCTTCTTCTGTTGATGATGCTATAAAAAATGCTGATATTGCTTTATATGAGGCTAAAAATTTAGGTAGAAGTAAACTTCAACACTTTGATGAAATAAGTGTTGAAGATACAATAGATTTATTTTAAGTAAAAAACTTATTTAAGTTTTTTAGCTTTAACATAAACTCTTTTTGGAGCTGGATAACCTTCTATTGTTTTAGAAGAGTCATTTGGATCTAAAAAGTCTTCTAAACTTTGATCAAAAGACCAAGAAGTTTTTCTTTGTTCTTCTGAGCTTGTTACAGTTGTTGATAGTACTTCAATATCTGTAAACCCTGCTCTATTTAACCAGTTTTTTAATGCTGGTATTGTTGGAATAAAATAAATATTTGGAATTTTTGAATATCTATCTCTTGGAGTTAAACATACGTCTTCTTCTCCATCAATCATAAATGTATCAATTAATATTTCACCATCCTTATTCAATCCACGTGCAAGTGATTTTAATGTTCCTACAGGATCTGCTCTATGATATAAAACACCTAACATAAAAATAAAATCAAACTTATGATTATATGCTTCTAAGTGTTCAATTCCTAACATTTCATATTCAATGTCACTTTTATAAAAATGATTAATAAATTCAAACTGTAACATAGTTAAAGGTGCAGGATCAAAACCTATCATTTTTTTAGGTTTATCTTCTAACATTTTAAACATATAATAACCGTTATTACATCCAATATCAGCAACAACTTTATCTTTTAAATTAAAATGAGGTCTAATTAGATTATATTTTATATTACTTTGCCACTCAGAATCAATTTCAAGGCCAAATAAATTAAAAGGTCCTTTTCTCCAAGGTATAAGAGTTTTTGCAGTTTCTAATAAAACTTTATGTTCATCTTCACTTAAATCTTCACTTTTTCCAATACTTAAAGTATCACCTAAATCAATTTTTGCATCTGCTACATTAATTTCTCTACACTTATTTAATTGAGTTACCCATGGTTTTACATTTTTCCATTCTAAACAATTAACTTTTTTTTCTTTTAATTTTTCTATATCCATTTTGGAATTATAGCAAATAAATATAATATAAGGTATTATTTTTAGGAAAAATAATAAATTCTTTAAATAATTGTTCCAAGTCAATATAAATATTTTTCGGATTTTGCTATAATACCTTAAATATTAAATTTTAGTTAATACTTCATTAATTTAATTTATATAAAATCTTAGAATTAACTATACAAAGGACTAATCTGTGAAAAAATTTACAGACATTATGTTCTCATTTAAAACAACATTAACTTTATTGGCATTATTGGCAATAGGAGCTGGTGTTGCTACGTTTATTGAGAATGACTACGGTACATCTACAGCAAGAGTTTTGGTTTACAATAATATTTGGTATGAAATAGTATTTATTTTAGCTTTAACTAATTTATTTGGAATTATCTATAAGTATAAAATGTGGAAACATAAGGGTAGATTTATACTTCATACTTCATTCTCAATAATTATGCTGGGAGCCTGTATTACGAGATATGTAGGATACGAAGGTATTATGCATATTAGAGAAGGTGAAACTACAAATAAAATGATTTCTTTAGAACCTTATTTACAAGTTACTATCAAACAAAAAAATAAGACTTTTTATAAAGAATATCAAATGGAATTTTCAGCAATTGGAAATAACTCTTTTTCTCATGATATTTCATTTTCTGATAAAATATTAAATGTAAAACTGAATGATTTTATGTATGCCAAAAAAGGTAAAGCAGATATGACAATATTAACTGTTGATGCTACACTTAATGGTAAAACACTAACAACTAAACTTCCAGGTAAAAGAGGAATAAGAGGTGTTAAAAAAGTTCTTGATTTTGGAGATACTTTAGTTACTTTAGTATATGGTTCAAAAGAATTAACTTTACCATTTTCAATTCATTTAAATGACTTCCAATTAGAAAGATACCCAGGTTCAATGTCACCTGCATCTTATGCTTCAGAAGTTACAGTTATTAAAACAGATGAAAAACCTTATGATTATAGAATTTTTATGAATCATACTTTAAGAGAAGGTAACTTCTTATTTTTTCAAAGTTCATTTGATAGAGATGAAAAAGGTACAGTTTTATCTGTAAACAATGACCCAGGAAAATGGCCTACTTATTTAGGTTATTTTTTATTAAGTTTAGGATTTTTAATGAATATATTTGATAAAAAATCAAGATTTGCAAAACTAACAAAATATGTTAATGGAAAAAACATTGCGTTTTCTTTATTAGCTTTATTATTAACTTTTACATCTGGCGATTTACAAGCTGCTGAAACTACAGTAAGTCCAACAGTTACATCAAGTACAAACTTAGAACTTACTCAAAAAGAAACTGTTAAATCTTATATGAAAGAGTTTAAAGAGGGTTCACTTAAAGTAGCAACTAAGTTTTCAAGATTATCTACTCAAAGTTCTGCTGGTAGAATGAAACCAATGGCTGCTTTAAATAAAGAAATTGTTAACAAATTATCAGGAAGAGATAGTCTTTTTTCATTAAATTACAACCAAGTAGTTTTAGGTATGTTATCACGACCTGAAATTTGGAGAACTGTAAAAATGATTAAAATCAAAACTCCAAGACTTAAAAAACTTTTAGGTGTTGATGTTAAAAGTAAATATATTTCATTTGCAGATGTATTTAAAGATGGAAAATATCTTTTACAAAAAGAAACTCAAGATGCAAGTATGAAAAGTCCTAATTTAAGAGGAACTTTTGAAAAAGATATTATTGCAGTAGATGAAAGACTAAACATCGCTTACATGGTTTATAATGGAAATATGTTTAATATGTTCCCTCAAGAAAATTCTTCTGATGAAAACCATAAATGGTATGCTCCGTTAGACGCTTTTAATTTATTTAAAGGTGAAAATCAAAAAGCTGTAAAATCTTTAATTAATGGTTTTATTTCAAATCTTGCCGATGGAAGATATGATGAATCTAATAAATATTTATTATTAATTGATCAATATCAGCAAAAAATTGGAGCTGGTGTTGTTTTATCAGAATCTTCAATTGATAGAGAAATATTTTTAGATAAATTAGATATTTTCTTTAAACTAACAATTGCTTATATGATTTTTGGAACAATAATATTATTTACTGCTTTTCTTCTTATATTTAATCCTAAAATTAATGCAGTTAGAGTAACTAAAGTATTTACAGTAATAGCTGTATCTTTATTTGCTTTACATACTTTTGGTATGGGTTTAAGATGGATTGTTGCAGGTCATGCGCCTTGGACAAATACTTATGAATCAATGTTATATATTTCATGGTCATCAATGTTTGCAGCAGTAGTATTTTTCAGAAAATCATTACTTGCTTTAAGTTCAGCAATTATAATGGCTGGTATATTTATGTTTACAGCTCACTTAACAGGTGTTGATCCACAAATTACTAACCTTGTACCTGTTCTTAACTCTTATTGGTTAACAATTCATGTATCTATTTTAACTTCATCTTATGGGTTCTTTGGATTAAGTGCATTTATTTCATTTATAGCATTAGTTTTATTTGTATTTAGAACTAATGAGAGAAAACATTTTGATGAAATCATTAAACATATTTCTGCTATTAATGAAATAGCTTTAATTCTAGGAATTACACTTATTACAATAGGTAACTTTTTAGGTGGAATTTGGGCAAATGAATCTTGGGGTAGATACTGGGGATGGGATCCAAAAGAGACTTGGACTTACGTATCAATTATAGTTTATGCAATTGTAATTCACTTAAGATTTATTAAACCATTAAATAATCCATTCACACTAGCTGCGGCTTCTGTAATTGCATTCTCAACAATTATTATGACTTATGTAGGGGTAAACTTCTATTTATCAGGAATGCATTCTTATGCTGCTGGTGATCCTTTACCAATTCCTACTTGGACTTATTATACTCTTGCAGCTATTATTATTACAATAGTTTTAGCTTATAGAAATAAAAATTTAAGAGACGAAATCTGTCACAGTGTAAAATAATACTTATAAAATAAAGACCTTTTGGTCTTTATTTTTATTCTCATTATGCCCACATTTTCAAAACTTACCTTTATCAACTTTAAGCTATAATCTTCTAAAATAATCAAATAAAGGCTATGTTTGAGAGATGTAATAGAAATTTTTAAAGAACTAACAAAAATTCCAAGATGTAGTAAAACCCACTCAGCTTTTATAGAATATATTAAAAACTTTGCTAAAGAATATAATTATTTAGTTTTAATAGATGACGTAAATAATATTTTATGTAAAAAAGATAATTCAAAAAGTAAATTATGTTTACAATCTCATTATGATATTGTTTGTTTAATAGATAATCTTGTACCTGAACTTATTGAAGTTGATGGATATTTCCAAGCTAAGAACTCTACTTTAGGTGCTGATAATGGCATTGGATGTGCTTATATGTTAAGTTTAATGAGCGAAGACTATGACTGTGAGTACTTATTTACAGCAGATGAAGAAATTGGACTTATTGGTGCTAATGATTTAAAATTAGAATTAATCTCATCTTATATGTTAAATCTTGATTCTGAAGAAGAGAATGGAATTTGCATCGGTTGTGCTGGTGGAGTTGATATTTTTGCTAAAAACTTTAAATCACAAATAATAGCTAATGATGATAATTTAGATCTTTATGAAATAAGTATTTCAAAACTTCAAGGTGGACACTCAGGTGTTAATATACACCAAAATATTCCAAATGGAATTAAATTAATAGCTAAAGCAATCAAAGAAGCTAAAGCAAAACTTTTAGATATTAATGGTGGTGAGCGAATAAACTCAATACCTGTAAAAGTAAAAGCTATTATTGCTTCAAAAAACCCTCCTTTAAAAACTCATGAAAATATGATTATTACAAAAATAGATGCCCAAAGTAAAAACCTTAATGTTTATTCTGATTCTATTATTGATTTTTTATATTCATTCTCAAATGGAGTTAGAGGTTATGACCAAGATTTAGGAGTTGTATTAACTTCAATTAATTTAGCACTTATTAAAACTACTCATGATCATATAGAAATTAAATTTTCTGCTAGATCTATGCAAAATGATTTATTAAAAGAAATAGAACTAGAGACAGCTTCTATGTTAGAAAACTATGGGTTTGAAGTTGAAACGGCTGGTAAGTACCCTGCTTGGAAACCTGATGTTAATGAATTTACAAAGGCAGTTCTTGCTATTTATAAAACTCATAATGAAAGTGCTTCTTTAGAAGCAATACATGCAGGTTTAGAGTGTGCTATTTTTAAAGATAAATATCCACAGATTAAAATAGCTTCAATAGGACCTAATATATTTAATCCTCATTCACATGCAGAAAAAGTAGAAATTAATTCAATTACAAGAGTATATAAAATTGTAAAAGAAATAGTAAATAGTTTTTAATATGAATACTTTAGAAATAAAAAATACTTGGGAAAAATATACTTTAAATAATAATATTGATTTATTAAAAACATTTTCTTTAAATAAAGAATCACTTGATCTTGTATTTGATTTTGAGCAGTTAAAAAAGATTGATTCATCAGGAATGATATTAATAAATATATATATTAATATCTTAGAGAAAAAGTTATGTAAAGTTAAAATTATAAACATTTCTGCTAAACACA
>JABSOL010000247.1 GCA_013215985.1 Campylobacteraceae bacterium | reverse complement strand
ACAAAATACCATGATATAGACAATCAAGATAATAGATTTAAAGATGGTGATAAATATGGTTTTAATATTACAGTGCCATTTTATTTCTCAACATTTAATGATATAGAAAAAGAAAAAATAAATATTAAACTTTCAAAATTAGAACTTGAAAACTCTATTACAAAAGAGAATAATTTATATAAAACATCATTAAGCAAATTAAAAAGTTTAGATGCAAAAATAGACTTAGCAAAAGAAGATTATGAAATTTATGATTCTTTATTAAAAATAATAATAGAAGAAAAAGATGCACAAATTAAAACACAAGAAGATGTAGATACTTTAAAAAATTCTCAAACTATCAGAGCATTAGATATAAAAATGTTTAATTTTGATAAACAAATTATATTATTAGACTTATATTCAAAAATCAATTAATTGATTTTTGAATATAATAGTTTATAATTATTTCTTTTTATTAGCAGGAAGATTTAAATAATATGAAATTTCACTCTCATTTAAAATCTTAATAATATTTGTAGAACCTGGCATTCCAACTGGATAACCAACAGTTGCAACATAAGGCCCAGTTCTATCTAACATACCTCTTTCATCTAAAGACTTAAGCATTTTATAAATCATTTTAGTACTTTGAGCTTCTTTAATTGTAGAAACAGGAGTAACTCCCCAAGCAATAGCTAAAGATCCTAATACTTTCTTTTTATGAGTAAAAGCTAAAATAGGAGTTCTTGGTCTATATCTTGACATTCTAATTGCACTTTGACCTGAAGAAGTTAAAGCTAAAATACCCTTAGCATTAATATCATCTGCAAGTTTTGTAGCAGTTGCTTGAATAACATCAAATTGATCTAAATAATCCATTTTATATTGTTTTTCATAATTATAGATTTCTTCAGTTTTTTTAATAATATTGCTCATAGTAGAAACTACATTTACAGGATCAATTCCAATTGCACTTTCTTCTGAAAGCATAACAACATCAGTTCCATCTAAAACAGCATTAGCAACATCTGAAATTTCAGCTCTTGTAGCTCTTTCATTTGTAGTCATTGATAATAACATTTGAGTTGCAGTAATAACTGGTTTTGAAACAGCATTACCTTTTTTAATTAATTGTTTTTGAATTGTAGGTACATCATAATAAGGAACTTCAATTCCTAAATCTCCCCTAGCAACCATAAGACCATCAGAAGCTTCTAAGATTTCATCAATATTTTCAACAGCATCAAATTTTTCAATTTTTGCAATTAATTTACCATTATAACCATTTAATAGTTCTCTTGCATGAAGCATATCTTCTTTATTTTGAACAAAAGAAATTGCAAAAAAGTCAACTTTATTTTCAACTCCCCAAGCAATATCAATTTCATCTTTAGCCGTAATTACATCAATGTCAATTACAGTATTAGGGAAATTGATACCTTTTCTTGAACCTAAAACTCCATTATTCTCAATTCTAGCAATAACTTCTCTACCAGTTTGAATAACTTTTGCTCTAATTGTTCCATCATAAAGATAAATAAATTCACCTTCTTTAACTTTATCAAGTAAATCAGGATAATTAATAGACATAATATATTTTTTATCTGAAACTTTTTCTCCTATAATTTCTTTTTTAACAAAAGTAATTTCATCACCTTTAATAAGTTCATAGTTTTCTTTTAAATCACCAATTCTAACTTTTGGTCCTGAAATATCTTGTAATACTCCAACAATTGTATTTAAGTTTTTCATTGCAATTCTAATATTTGTTAATGTTTGAAGATGGTATTCATGAGTTCCATGAGAAAAATTAAGTCTAAACATATTCGCACCAGCTCTAATTAAACCCTCAATAATCTCTACTGTATCACTTTTAGGACCTAATGTAGCTAGGATTTTTGTACCTTTATTCATAAATCTCCTTCGATAATTTTTGAAATTATATCTGAATGTAGGTTACATACTAATTACAAGATTTTTGTGCTAAAATTCGTTATGATAAAATTTTCACAATACTTTAATGAATGGTTATACGACAAAGATGCATATTACGCAAATTATAAGATTATAGGTAAAGAAGGTGACTTTTATACTTCAGTCTCTACCTCAGCATTTTTTGGAGGCTCAATTGCCCAAGATATAATTAATTCAATTGAAACTAATACTCTTGATACTAATACTACAATAGTTGAAATTGGTGCTCACCATGGATATTTAATAGCAGATATAATTCAATTTATTTATACACTTAAACCAGAACTTTTAAAAACTCTAAATTTTATAATTGTTGAAAGATTTGAAGAATTAAGAAACAAACAAAAAGAATATCTTTATGAATCTTTTGGAGATGAAATAAACTTAACCTTTATTAAAAATATTAAAGATCTTAAATTAGAGCAAGCTTATATAGTAGCAAATGAAATATTTGATGCATTCTCACCTACTCTTGTATATACAAAAGATAATATTTTACAAGAAGCTTTTGTAGAAAATCATAAGATTACATTCAAAGATACAAAAGATAAAGAGTTAATAGATATATGTAAACAAGAGTTTATCACTAAAGGTGAAGTTTGTTTAGAATATAAAAACTTTATATCTATTAT
>JABSOL010000246.1 GCA_013215985.1 Campylobacteraceae bacterium | reverse complement strand
TTATATTTAAAAGTATCATTTATTGCATATAATATATATGCTTTATTTAATGATTCTTTTAACTCTCTTTCAAGTGATGATAAGTTTTTAATTTTTTCTAATAATGAAGAATTTTTGTGTTCATCCATTTTATTATTTATGTTCTTGTCAGAATTTAATAATATGTTTTTATTTTCATCAAATAGTTTATTTTTATTAACTTGTACTAAAACATAATATTTTGAATCAATTATTATATTCTTTATTATTTTTGCATTTGTAAATTGAAGTTTTTTTGTACTTGTATTTATCTTCTGCGAAACATTTTTATCATAGTATCCATTTCCTGATTTTTTCTGAATATTAGTAGATGACTGTATTTCTACGCTTAAATATGATGAAATATTACTAAGTGCTTGTTTTTTAGCTTCTTCTAATGAATAGGCAGAACTTCTTCCATAAAGATTATCTTTATCTTGAACTTGTGAAGATAAAAACCATGATGGAATACTTTGTATTTTTAATTCTTTTTGCGAGCTTGAACAAGAAATAAATAAAAAGCTTAGTAAAAGAATTAAAATATAATTAAAAATATTTGTTTGTTTCATAATCTATTATCCTTAGTATTTTTTTTGAATTATTTGAAGTAATTTTAATTGTTTTGCATTACCATCTTGTACACTTAACCATGAAGTATTTGTATCAATTTCTGTACTTGCTTCTAGAACTAAGTCTAATCTAATTTTGTCACAAGTTTCTTTATTTGTTAATGGGTCAATATTTTTTTCAAGTTTATAAACATTAAATAAATCACCTTCTTTAATTTGTTTATTTTTTCCATATGATACTTGTGCAATTATCTCTTCATCATTCAATCTTAATTGTTTTATATATGCTTTAGCAGAGAAATATCTACCAAATTCTTTTTCTAGAAATGGCATAGATTTGGAAACAGAATCTTTAATTCCACCAATTATTTCTGAGTATGTAGGTGCTCCATTATTTCCAAGGTTTGATTTCTCTTTTATAGTATGCATAAATTTTATAGCACCTGTACTTACATCTATGATTTTCACTGTTAAAGATGTTTCAATATCTGTGCCATCTGTTAAAGCTGTAAATACTCTTAATACTGCACCAAGAGCTTGTAATTCCTGACTATCTGTATTCTTTGTTACATCATATACTGCTTGAGATGCTCCAGAATAATTTTGAGTATCAGTTTTTACGTAATTTAATGAACCTGTAATAATATACTGAACTCCAGAAGCTTGTCCAAATTCAACTATTGAAGAGGGGTCTAATAAACCAGAATCTTGAAGTTTTAATTCTGAATCTACTTTATCCATATCAACTCTTGAAAAAAGATCAGCTCCTCCTGTTTGTAAAATTAAATCTTCCATTAATGGAATAATAGAAGATGAAAGTTTTGGATCAACAAATCTTTTTGTTCTATTTTTTACTGATTTACCACCAGCTCCTACAAAAACAGGTGATATTCCAACACCAATTCCAAATGAAGAGTTTTTATTATTTGTTTGGGCTTTTCCATATGATGTATTGTTTGTAAAATTAACTACTGCTACTTTTGGTAATTTTTGTTTAAATTCATTTTTGCAAACTTCAGGGATATATTCTTTTTGTAAAATTTTTTGTTTATATAGTGATAAATTTATATTATTACTTCCACATCCTATGAAAGAAAAAAGAATAATAGCCGATGTTAATAAATAGATTTGTTTCATGTAAATTTCACTTTGTCCATATAGATTTTAATTTTTTCATATGCTATCATAAAGATGTTTATAATATATAAAAAGTTTATTATCTGAACTTTGAATTTATTTCATAATTTAGATATAGTTTTGTAAAAAGAGGAAGTTTATGAGTCAGCAAGAATTCTGGAATAAAAAATTTTTAAGAGATGGTTTTTTATATGGTAAAAAAGCAAATGAGTTTATTTTATCAACATATAAAAATTTTAATAAATCTAAACAAGTATTATGTGTTGGCGAAGGAGAAGGCCGAAATGCTATTTTTTTAGCTAAAAAAGGATTTGATGTTATTGCAATTGATGCTTCTGATGTTGCATTAAATAAATTAGAAGGATTTGCTAAAGAAGAAAATGTTGAAGTTAAAACTATTTGTTCTGATTTAAATGAATGGACTCCTTACAAAAAATATGGAGCTATTGTTGCATCTTTTTTTCACGTTAACGCTGAAGAAAAAGAATCTATATTTTTAAAACTTGAAGACTCTTTAAACTCAAAAGGTTTTTTAGTACTAGAAGTTTTTTCAAAAGATCAAATTAATTATTCTTCTGGAGGTCCAAAAGATTTAGATTTATTATATTCAGTAGAAGAATTAGAAAATATTTTTAATCACTCACTTATTCATAAATTAGAAGAAGTTATTATTGATTTAGATGAAGGAACAGCTCATCAAGGAAAAGCTTCAGTAATTAGATTAATATTACAAAAGAATTAAATAAAGTATTAATACTTTATTTAATTCTATCTTCAATTAGTTTTACAATATTATTTGTATCTTCTTTAGAGATTAAACCATATTTTTTAAATAATAGTTCACCTTTTTTATTAAAAAGTAAATCATTGTAATCGTCATCTTTTAAATTACATTTATTTACAAAAACTTTTTT
>JABSOL010000245.1 GCA_013215985.1 Campylobacteraceae bacterium | reverse complement strand
AACAATAGTAGAGAAAGGTTTTAACATGTTTACTCAAGATGTAAAAATTAGTATTAATGGTTTAGAAAAAGAACAGGCTAATCAAGTAATTAATTCATTTTTAGATATTTTTAACATATTTAATTCTTTAGATCTTCGCAGATTCTCTTCATTGATTGTTAGCGATAAATTTGATAAAGATGTTAAACAAATATCTCTAGATAATCATGTGATTATGAAAAACAAATTTATAGAAAAAAACAATACTCACGCACTTGTATTAACAATAAAAAAAGATGATGATTTTGAGACAATATTAATTTTAAAATCATCATTTGCAATTAATTTACTTAAAAATGAATCAAATGTTATGAGATATAGAGATGCTATTCATATTATTCATCACGAACTAGCTCATATTCATGATAATAATAAAAAAATAGATTCTAGAATTAATTTATTATTAACAAAAAGATCTTTTTTAATTCAAACTTTTTACCCTATATGTGAATTAACTTGGAGTGAGTATATAGCAAACTTTATTTCCTCATCAAGCGCTAAAAAGTCAATTTATCCTTTAGTTATGGCTAAAAGATTATTATCTCAGATTAAAAGTAAAGAAATAATTATAAAAGACATAATAGAAAGTGCTAATAATAATTTAGGAAAAGAAGAAATTGAAAATATATCTTTACATATAAATGTTTTAATAAAAACATCTTCATATTTATTAGGATATTTACATGGTCTTAAAATGTCTTTGGCTCAATTAGATTCATCACTTGATAAAGAAATAAAAAAATCTTATTTTAAAAAAACTTGGGAAAATTTATCATATGAGTTATATACAATTAGAAAAGATTATCCAAATTGTTTTAGAAATGAAACAGTATTTGACTCTTTAAGTTTATTAATTGAATCAATTTATAAAAAAATGGGTTTAATAGAATATGATAATAAAAAGTTAATTATTAAACTATAATAAAATCTCTTAAAAGAGATTTTATTAGTGAGACATAAAAATTGGAATTTTTGTATTCTCTAGAATATATTTAGTAGTTCCACCAAACATTAATTCTCTTAAACCTTTTTGTCCAAATGCACCAGCAATAATTAAATCAAAATCACCATCATTAGCATTATTTAATAAAGCCTGACCTGGAGTTCTAGTTGTTTTAACTATTTCATAAGTACTCTCAATTCCATGGCAAGATAAATAATCTTGTAATTTTACAATTTGATTAATATCTTTCATATATTCAATAGAAGTTACAATATGTACTTTTTCTGCATTTTTAAGAATTGGAATAGCTTGAGATACTGCACGTGATACTTCAGGCGAATTATTCCAACCAATTATTATCTTCTTAGTTGAAAATTTTTTCATAACTCTAGGAAACATTAAAGCAGGTTTTCCACTTTTCGTAATAGTTGTTTCAAATGTTGCTGTAATTCTTCCTTTGGGAGGAGAAGCCACAATAACTAAATCACAAAACTTTGATTCTTCTTCAATTAATTTACTTCTATATCCATTACCTACAACAATAGCAGCAGTTGATTCTTCATCTCTTGGAATTTTTGAGATAGTATTTCCTACTTTTTGAATTTCTTCTTCAAAAATGTTTTGATGAATGTACATGTTTTCTTCTTGTCTCGCATAAGCAACTGCATTTAATTCTTTTAAAATTGTAGCTGGTAAATTATCGTCAATTTGCATAATTTGACTAGGTTGTGCTAAAGATTGAAAAATTTCTACATGAGCTTTGAAGTGTTTACCTATTAATAAAGCTCCATGAATTCTCTCTTTAAGTTCATCTCCACCGCCAATTGGAAAAAATAGTTTTTTATAAATCATTGTCATTCCTTATAATATATTTCTGATATATCAGATTGTATCAGAAAATATTTTAATTAACAAAAATAAATATATAAATAAGTGTAAAATTAATTATGTTATGATTATTTGAGAAAGGTTAAAAATGTATATTATTGATTATGAGAATGTAAATATAGGATATGATTATAGATATTTAGTATTAAAAAATATTAACCTAAAAATTAAAGAGGGCGAAAATTGGGTTATTTTAGGCAGCAATGGTTCTGGAAAAAGTACTTTACTTAAACTTATGTCTAATGACTTATATGCAAATACACATTACAAGTTCAAAAAAGAAGTTTTTGGAAAACAATTATGGGATATTAGTGAGTTAAAAAAGAACTTAGGAATAGTTACAAATGATTTACATAATGATTTTGTTTATAATGCACAAAACTCTAGCGCTTTTGAAATTATAATTTCAGGTTTTTATTCTTCTTTAGGAAAAATGAATCATCATATTTACAAAGATGAAGAAATAATAAGATGTAAAAAAATTATGAAAGAATTAAATATTTGCAATTTAAAAGATAAAAAAGCAAAAGAGATGTCCACTGGACAATTAAGAAAGTGTTTAATTGCAAGGGCTTTAATACATAAACCAAAAGCTTTACTTTTAGATGAACCTAGTGCTGGACTTGATATGAAAGCTCAAAATGATTTTATTTCATTGTTGCGAAAAATATCTTCAAAACTTAGTATTATTATAATTACTCATCATTTAGAAGAAATATTTGATGAAATAACTCATGTAGCTTTAATCTGTGATAATGGTATTTATAAACA
>JABSOL010000244.1 GCA_013215985.1 Campylobacteraceae bacterium | reverse complement strand
TACAAATTCACAACCTTTATATGCAAGTGGTTATTTAGATATGAATGCTAGTATTCCAAATGCAAATATGAATGAATTAAAAGGAACTATTAATACAATAATTTATAATGGTTTAATTAATAATAAACTAGTTAATAAAGATTTTGAATTAAAACTTAAAGATAAACTTACATTTAATAGTGATTTTAAAACTATTTTAAAAGATCATTATATTTATAATGTTAGTAATATTTATACTTCAAAAGCTAATATTTTTGTAAAAGAGACAAAAGTAAATTTAAAAACTATGAAAATAGAATCTGATTATAAAGCGCAGGTAAAAGACTTAAGTAAATTATATGATTTAATTTCTATGAAAATGAGAGGTTCATTAGAAGTAAATGGAACTTTTGTAAAAGATGAGAACTTACTTGTATTAGGTAAATCAAACTTATTAGATGGAACATTAAATTATAAACTTTTAAATAGTGATTTTACAGCTAAAATTAAAAACTTAAATGTTTTAAAAGCTTTACATATGATGTACTTTCCAGAAGTATTAAAATCAAGTGCTAATATGGATGTAGAATACAATTTAGAAAATCAAGTTGGAACTGCTAGTGGATTATTAACTGATGGAAAATTTGTTAAAAATAAATTCTCTTCAATGTTAAATAATCTTGCAAGATTTGATATTACAAAAGAAGTATATGAAAAAATTACTCTTGATTCAAAAATCAATAAAAACATAATTAATTCAACAATGCACTTTCGAAGTAATTTAACAAAACTAGATATGACGAAGTCTGTATTAGATACTGAAAAAATGACTACAAATTCATATATTAAAGTTAATATAAAAGGTATTAAGTTTGATACATCTATAAAAGGACCTGTTGCAGATCCAAAAATCAAACTTCACGGAGGATCATATTTAAAAGATTCAATCGCTGGAAAAAAAGATGAACTTTTAAAAAAACTTAAAATTGATAATTTAGATAAAAAAAACTTAGAGAAAAAATTAAAAGAAAAACTTAAAAGTGATAAATTTAAAAAAGAGAAAAAGAGATTAGAAGAACAACTGAAAAATAAATTCAAATCTTTATTTTAAAAACTAAGCGCAAGAGCGCTTAGATAGTCTATAAAAACCTACTATAAAACTTCATTTAAAACTTTTCTAACTTCATTTATATCAGAGAAATGTTTAATAATCTTATGTAGTTTTCCGTCTTTTGAGAAAATATAAATATAAGAAGTATGAGATACAGTATATTTAATAGCTGAATTCTTTTGTTCTATTATTTTATAATACGTATTATAGTTTTTTGTAATTTCATCTAAATTTTCTTTAGAAGAAGTAGAACCTATAAAGTTTTTATGAAAATATTTTGAATACTCTTCAAGATTTGACAAAGTATCTCTTTGTGGATCCAGTGAAATAAACACAGCAGATAAATTATCTTGTTTACTTTTATCAAAAGTATTTAAAGCAGCTGCTAGAGTACTTAATGAAGTAGGACATACATCAGGACAAAAAGAATATCCAAAGTATACAGCTAAAACTTTGCCTTTAAAATCTTTTTTTGAGATTTCGCCTTTATTTGTATTAACAGTAAAATCATATTTTTTATTTTCTTCATAATCATTAATATAAGGACTTAAAAAAATGATCAAAGCTAAAGATATTACAAATGTTATTAAAACTTTTTTTATCATAACTACTCCGTTTTAAATATAAATTTTGCCCCAATCGAGTCTATTTCTAAATCTGCATTCCAAATCATTTTTCCAACAGGGCAAGTTGGAAGTAATGAACTTACTTCAAATATACCATCTTTAATCTTATTCAGTTTTAAATTAAAATAACCCATAAACATATTTTTAGAATATAATCTTAAATTTAAATCTTTAATAGTTTTATCTGCGCTTGTAACTCTAAATCTAAGAGTTTTCATTAATGGAATGTCTTTTGGGAATATTTCAAGAGTAAATACTCTTCCATCTTGAATCTTTATAGAGCAAGGGTTTTTATGTAAATTGCAATTTTCTTGTTTTACAAGTTTTATATCAGGTTTAAAAGAATTATATATTTCATTAAAATCTATTAGAAAATATGAAGAAACAATAAATATTACTAAAATAATTTGTACTAATAAACCTTTTTTCACTATTTATTTTCTTTAGTCATAGAAGAATTGTGATTCATATCTTTATTATGCATTGTAGAGTGCTTTTTCATATCACAAGAACTTGAAGAATTTTTCATATGATGAGAAGTGTTTTTATGCATTTTTTTCATATTGTGCATAATCTTTTTAACAGGAATTAAAATACTTAGTTCTTTTTTATTTGAAAAAACAAATGTAAATTTATATTTATCATTAATATTTAATTTTTTATTTAAATTAATTAACATAATATGAAAAGAACCAGGTTTTAGCATAGTTTTAGAATTTGGTTTAATTTCAATTTTTGGAACTTGATACATAGACATCATTCCATTTTTCATAGAAGCTGTATGCATTTCAACATTTTTTGCAATATTAGATTTAACTTTAATTAAAAAGATATTTTCTTTAGAATTGTTATTTATACTCATAAATGCAGCTGAATTTGTAAGACCTGGAGCAATGGCTCTAATATAAGAGTTTTCTATTGTTATTTCATTTGAATATGAAAAAGAACAGATAATAAATAAACTTACGATAACTTTTTTTAACATTTGATTTCCTTTTGTTTATTAAATATTACAATTTTAACGTTAATTAACTGTTAAATAAATGATATGTTTTAGCTTATGTAAAACTTAAATTTTCTATAAAATAGCATTAAAATAGCATTTTAGCTGATAT
>JABSOL010000243.1 GCA_013215985.1 Campylobacteraceae bacterium | reverse complement strand
TGTAATGTTACTTTATGTGAATGAGCAGAAGCAGTAGTTATTATTATAAATAATAAAATAGAAAATAAATATTTTGGAAACAAAAAAACCCTTTAAATTTGAGTTTAATTATATCAAAAATATATTATTTAATTAATTTTATAAAAATTTTATTTAGAGAAGGATCGTAATTACTAAGATTCTTATCTATATCTATTTTATATCTTTTCATTTTTTCTTTAAAATAGTGGAAATCTTTTTCTTTTATAAAAATATTAATATCATTTTTTTCTTCATTCTTTGAGTCTAAAATAATATTAGTATTTTTATTTGATAAAAGAATTAAATTTTTCTCTTTTTTATCTAAAGAAAAATCTAAAATATGAGTATAAAAATAAAATGATTCTTCTAAATCATTTGAAATTAAATTAACATTCTTTAAAACATTCAAGCTTAAAATCCTCCGTATAAATATATTGAAATTGGAATAAAAACTATTGATATAATAGTTGATAAAAAAACAGCTAAAGATGTTTTTTCAGGTTTTGCATTTAATAATACAGCCAAAGTAACTGAATTACCTGCTAGTGGTACAATTGCAAATAAAAATAAAACTTTATATAAATCTTCATTTAAAAAGTTAAAAAATGTTTTATCTAAATATATAAAAAATATCATAGCTAAAGGCCAAAAGATAAATTTAATTACAAAAGTAATTCCAATAAATCTTTTGTCCCAGTTGTCATCTGAACCTTTTAATCCAAGTAACCCCATTCCCAACATCATCATACCTAATATTCCGTATGTTCCTTTAAACTGAGCTGTATAAAAACTAATCACTTCTGGAATTTGGAATCCTGCAAGGTTTAAAATAAGACCTAAAACAAAAGCATGAAGTATTGGAAGTTTTGAGATTTTTTCAAGAGATTGTTTAACTGTAAAATTACCCTTAGCCGTAACATAAAAACCAGATGTGCTTTCATATAATAGTGAAGCTAAAACAGTAAAGATATAAATATCTGCTAAAGCAGGCGGAAAGAATATAATTGCTAAAGGAATTCCAAAATATCCTGTATTCCCAGTTCCTGCTGAAAAAGCAAGAATATTACCTGTAGGGTCATTCCATTTATTACCCCAAATATATAAAGATAAAAAAGCAATAAGTGAACAAAATATATAAAGGAAGATTGGTAATAAAGCTAGAGTTAAATCAATTTTTACTGATAATACAGCTGAGAAAACTACTATTGGTCCAAGAATATAAATAAGTAAAGAAGCTATTGATTCTCTTTTAACATTTAAATATTTTGAGCTTAAATAACCCAAAAGAACATTAATATAAAGTGGAAGAATTTTAATGAGTATAATCATAAATAAAGACATAAGAATCCTAATATTTTTATAATTAATTATATCAGAGATAAAATTTATAAAATGATATTGAAAATTATTTTCTTTAATGTAAAAAATAATGATTAGAAAATACTCAATTGTTTGAATATTTATTGATAAATTTAAGTTTTGTGATTGTTTCTAGTTGAAAGAAAGAAGTAAACATGAAATCAAGTATATAAAAAGTATAGGGAGAAAGGTTACGATTTATCTTGAATAAACAAGACGGTTATACTATCTGATTTAATATAAAAGGAGTTCATATAAAATATTAAATAGTTAAACCCACATTTACTTCAACTGCGGAAATTATAATACAAGAGCGTGAACTAAAAGTGACATTAGCATCATCAATGTAAAGAATTTGAGAATATGTATAATATTATTATACAAAGCCCATACATAAAACTTACATGAAGAATATTTAAGGAAAATATTTCTTTTGGATTAATATTATATCTTGAATATAGTGTTAGGTTAGCACCTGAAAAAGGTGAAGCACATACAGTAATAGACCAGGCCATTAAAAATACCATTGAGAATAAAGTATGATCAATATTTACTAAGATAGGTGCAATAATAGAAATTGAAATAATAGGATGAATTCCTATAAAAGATAAGATAATAAATACTAATAAAACAAGTGCTGCTTTATCCCAAGTAAAATAATTTAAATAAGTAAAATCATATGAAAAATTTATTGATGAAATTATACTTGTTACTAATACTGAAAATACTCCAGCTAAAATAAAAAGTGATATTTCTAGTTTCATTAAAACTAAATCTTCTAATATAAACTTTTTTAAAATAAATAAAGAACTTTTAATTCCATTTTTTATAAATAAAATCACACACGTTAATAAAAATGAATACAAAGGTATTAAAACTAGTATTTTTAGATTTTCATTTAAATAAGTACTTAAAAGAATAAAAAAAGCTAATAAAATAGGAATATAAGAAGTACTAAGATTAATATCATAACCTTCAAACTCAGCTAAGTTATATTTTATTCTCATCTCAACATATGTTATAAGACTTGAACACAGTGCTAAAATTAAACCTGAAAACATTACAATTTTAATTTCGACATTTGGTAAATAAGTTAATACAATAGCAAATGCCACAAAAAATGGTGACCAGTATGCTGCGGAGGAAAAAGCTCTAGTTAATAATATAACTTGGCTCTTAGTAGGTTTTTTATGTTTAAATAGTTTATCTGCTAATAAAAGACTTGCAGAAAGATTTATTATTGATGAGAAAAAATGTAAAGAAATATATGTTTTTATAAATGAATTCTCTCCTATAGGAGGGTTTTTAACATTTTCAAGTTTTGGTTTTGAAACAAGTTTTAAAAATGTTATTCCTATTAAAAGTGAAATAAGATATTGATTTATTGAAAATATTTTGTTATATTTAATATCAAACTTACAAAAGTATGATATTAAAAATAAAATAAAACATATAAAAAGTAA
>JABSOL010000242.1 GCA_013215985.1 Campylobacteraceae bacterium | reverse complement strand
ATTTATACTCTGAATAGCTAAACTATTAGAATAAGAGATAGTTAGTTAGTTTAACTCTTAAAATATCTAACTTATCAAAACATATGTAAATAATAAGGTCATTAAATAATTCATTTTTTTATTGATTCTTAATTGATTTTTTAATATAAGTATTAAATAGTTTTTAATTTAGTTTTATAAGAATTTAGAGTTAGTGTTTGTATATTTAAGATTAGAATAGAAGTTTAAAAAGAAAGGAATTATATTCCTATCTTTTTTTAATAATTTACGTTAAAAACTTTCCCATTGATCAACAGACTCAATAGAATTTTTATTATTTGCACTTATTCTTTTTGGAGCTTTTACTTTATTTTGTTTAGTTTGTATTTTTTTAGGCTCTATAATATTCAAAGTACTTGAATTATCATGCTCTTTTGCTTGAACAGTATCTTTACCTTTAAACTCTTTTTCATCTACATTTGAGACAATAAGTTTAGAAATCTTATCCGTTTGAATAGATACTGAATAAGTTTTATTCGCAATAGAAGCATTTTCTTGTGTTTGTCTATCTAATGATGTAATAGCATCATTTATTTGCTCAATTCCTTCTTGTTGCTCTTTACTTGCATTTTCTATATCTGAAATAAGTTCAATAGTTTTTGAGATGTTAGTATTAAGTCCAACATAACCATGAATCATTTTTTCTGCAATTTCTTTTCCATAATTAGCTTTTGAAGTTGCATTCTCAACTAAAGCTTTTATTTCATTTGCAGCATCTGCTGATCTATTTGCTAAGTTCCTAACTTCTTGTGCAACTACTGCAAATCCTTTTCCTGCTTCACCTGCTGTTGCTGCTTCTACTGCAGCATTAAGTGACAAGATATTTGTTTGGAAAGCAATTTGATCAATTACTGAAATTGCATCATTAATAGCAGAAACTTGTCCATCTATTTCATTCATTGCAGTTGTTGTTTCTTTTGCTAAAGATTCACCCTCTTTTGCAGATGTATTTAATTTCTGAGCATATTCAGCCATGTTCATAACATTATTAGTATTATTAATAATATTACTTGTAATTTCTTCTATTGCGGCAGCTGTTTCTTCTAAAGCAGCAGCTGATTCATTAGAATTTATATTTAAGACATCTACATTTTCTAATAATACTTTAGAACTTTTTCCTAAAGTTAAACCATTTGATTTATTTTCAATTAATAAAGTAGTAATTGAAGAACCTAAGTTATTAACACCTTTTGCTAATTTTAGAATATGTTCTTTTAAACCTTTTTCATCTACTTGATTAAGATAATTATATGTTGAATATTCTTCTAATATATTTAAAATATTATCAATATTATTCTCCATATTTTCACCCATTTGATTTAAAACAGCTTTTAATTCCATTAACGCAGGGTTGCTTACATTTGTATCTAATCTTTGACACAAGTCACCTTGTTCAAATTCACTTAAAACTAATATTGTTTCATCAATTAATTTTCTATCTTCTTCAATACCATTTTTTGTAATAAGAATATTTTTGTTAACAACTTTTGACATTGTTCCAATTTCATCATTTGATGATTCATCTAAAAGTTGAACATCTTTTGATTCTCTATTTAAATATTTAAAGAAGTTTAATAAACCTTCTTGGAAATCTGTTAAAGGATTAATGATTATTCTTTTAACTAAAATAAACATAACAAATAAAATCACAAATATTGAAAGAATTGCATATATTACAATAGTAATAACAAATGAATTTATATCTTCTTGCGTTTGAGCTTTCATTTTATTAATATTTTCTTCTATTTCATGTACCCAAGCACCAGTTCCTATAATCCAATTCCATTGACCAAACTTTTTAACATAAGAAAATTTATCTTTCTCAGTATTAAGATCTTTGTTAAACCATTTATATTTAACTAAACCTTCATTTTGTTCTTTAGCTATTTTAGTAAGATCTCTAAAAAAATACTTTCCATTTGCATCTCTTACATTAAATAAAGATTTTCCATTTAATTTTTTTGATGTAGGATGCATAATCATATTATTATCCATATCTTGAATCCAGAAATATCCATCTTTTCCATAAGAAAGTTGAGAAACAGATTTAATAGCTTCTTTTTTCATTTTTGAACTTAAATCATCTAAATAAGCTCCAGTTCCAATAATCCAAGAAAAAGGCTTAAATACATTAACGATTGAAGCTTTTAATAAAGTTTTTTGACTTGCTGGATTATAAAATGAATATTCAATAAAAGCATTGTTGTTTTTTGTTTTTTCTAAAGCATTAATAGCTAGGCTAACAAAAACTACATTTTTATCATTTTTAAAATACTTACCATTTAACTTTTCATTATAAGGATGCATGATAATCTTATAATCAAAATCATTTATCCAAAAATACCCATTTTTACCATATTGTGCAGACTTCACAATTTCTTTTAACTTTAATTTCATTTCATTTGTTGATAATTTATCTTTGTTATTATCATAAAATGAATTTAATATATTCATTAAAAAATTACTTTCTTGTTTTAAATCTTCTTTTACTTCATTAACAATTTTATCTTTTGATGTTCTATCATAATAATATTCAATAGTTTTAATTGCTACTGAAATATAGTTTTTTAATTCTAGTTCTTTTTTCTCATATGCTTCAATTGCATATGAATTAATTCTATCTTCTGATGTTTTTGTCATTGACACAATTGACTGTATCGTTAAAACTGCAGAAATAGAAATAATTGCAAATAAAACTAATATTTGTAGTTTTAGACTTATGCTTAAATTTTTCATTAATAATATCCTGTTTTTTATGTAAGTTTAAAATATAATTAAATATTAATAAAAAGTACTTAAACACTTTAAATAAATATATTTTAAACTAATCGAATTATTTTAGTAAAACTATTATTAGAGAATAGTAAAAAATAATAATTAATTGTAAAATATACAAGATAATGTATATTACTAAGTATTTGGTATGTAGATGAGTTATTTTTTTATATAATAG
>JABSOL010000241.1 GCA_013215985.1 Campylobacteraceae bacterium | reverse complement strand
TGTAGTTGATGCAACAGAGAGTTTAGCTAAAAATACTACAGATGATAAAACATCTCAAAGAATGAATGAACTTTATGCCGATGATTCAGCTTCCAGAGTGCAAGGATATTTAGCTAGTGAAAAAGTAGCAGAAGGAGTTATGTCTTTAACTGGTGTAACTGCTATTGCTAAGGCTGGATTGAAAAAAGTATTATTGCCTAATAGGGATAAAAATAATTTCTCTGAAAAAATGGGATTAGGAGAAGATAAAAAACCAAATCCAAAAGTTATAATAGAAAAAGACCAAGATATACTTTTGAGTTCAAAAGATGGACTAGAAATAAGAACCCCTTCCGATGGTAAAGGACTATTTACAAATACTAAAAATGATGGGAAAACAACACATTTATTTACTATTGATAAAAATGGTGTAAAAGTTATACCAGAAAAAACATCAATAGGAGAAAATGATGTTGTAAAACATACAAACTTAAGGAGTCAAGCATCTTTTGGTGGTGAAGTTAAATTTACAAGCGATGGTAAAGTAATTTTAAATCCATATTCAGGAAGATATGGTGTAGGTAATTCAAAAGATGACTTAGAAACACAAAAAAAACTAGAAATTACAAAAAAAGTTTTTGAAGATATTGGATATAATAAGGTTGATACAGAGTTTAGTCCAAAAACTAAAATAAATCCAAGTATTCGTAATAAAGACAGTGATTCTAAAGTTTTTTTTAAAAATACATTTACAGGACTAAGTGGACGTACCTATAACTTTTATGGACAGAATATTGATTTGGATTTAAAAATTTTGAATAAAAGAACAAATAAAGTAGAAACGAATAGAGAAAGAATGAAAAAGGGTAACAATCCATATATAAAAGATAGAAATGGAAATATTGTTGCAACAGAGCAGTATCATTCTCAACAAAAAGCAGGTGGTCCTATTTTTGAAATAAGACAAACTACACATAAAAATCAAAAGAATCAAAAAGTGTTACATCCATATGCTAAAAAGAAGAATCCTAATGAACCAGTAGACCATAAAAATGAATGGAACAAGGATAGAAAATCAATTAACAAACAGAGAGTTAAAAAATTTGAAGAAGAAGGAAAGTAATGTTACCATCTAATATTATGAACTATCGTCTTAAATCTATTTCTAATCGTAATACTAATGAATTTAATTTAATGCATAAGGAACTTTTAGAAATAGGATATAGTGAGAGTAGTATAAAGAACATGGTTATAACTGTCAATGATTATGAAATAGCTTTAAAGAAAATGAATGTAAGTAAAAATAGTGCTTTTTATCATTATAATATATGTAATTTTGATGAGCCTTTAAATCTTGACAATGAATCTTTATTTTCTTTAGACGAAATCTATGAAAACTACAAAAATCCTTTCTGGGAAAATGAATATCCAAATATTACTGAGCGATACCTACAACTTTCATCAATAGAAGGTGAATATAGTTACTTTTATGATAAAAAGACTGATGCGCTTTATGGTGTGGATTGGGCTGAGATGGATGACTTTATAGCGGGAAAATTAAAACCTTTGTTTACTACTTTTTATGATTTTTTAGAATGGTATTATGAAGAAGAAATAGAACTTATAATTGATAAAACAATAAGCCTAAAACAATTATCAAATATCATCCCATGGGCAGGACTAAAAACAATAGAAGATTATAATAAAAAATTAATCCAATTATGTAAAGAAAAAAAAGAATATGAAGAGTATTTATATCTTTTTGAGAATTTAGAAAAAAGTTCAAATGACATTAACTTAAAAAATATCATCTTACCAAATAATTTAGTATATGAAATTTTAGATGCATTAGGAATGGTAATATTTTATACAAAAAATTCCAATACTTTATCTTCTTTAACATATGAAGATGAAGATGATACAATTGTTCATCAAGAAAAGTGGAGTAAAACCATTAGAGATAAAGGTTGGGGAAAAATACTTCAAAATAGTAATGAAGATGTAGAAATATTAAAAGCATCAGATGCCCTAATATCATATGGGTATGGAATAATAGAAAAAGTATATGAAAGAACAAGAGTAAGCTTATAAGCATTGAAAAGGGATAAAAAATTGGCAAGAGAAATAGAAAGAAAATTCTTGGTGGACGTAGATAGTTTACCTATTTTAGAACATGGTTTTATAATTAAACAAGCGTATATCCCAACACAAGATAAAACAGCAGTAAGAGTAAGAATTAAAGATACAAAAGCTTACTTAACTATTAAAGGTGAGAATAAAGGCATGAGTAGGCTTGAGTTTGAATATGAAATTCCTTTAGATGATGCAAATGAAATGATAAATACTCTGTGCAGCAAACCCATTATTTCTAAAATAAGATATGAAATAAAAATAGCTTCTCATACTTGGGAAATAGATGTATTTGAAGAAGAGAACAAGGGTTTAATAGTTGCAGAAGTAGAACTATTAGAAGAAGATGAAGAAGTTATTTTACCTTCTTGGATAAAAAAAGAAGTAACAAATGAATCAAAATACTATAATTCAAACTTAGTTTTAAAACCTTTTTTACAGTGGTAACAGTTATTTTTGACATTACAAAATAATTCCAGTGACAATACGTTACGCACCTTCCTATAATAAAAAATAGCAATAATTTATAATATTTAAAAGAGTAAATTTTAGTATATTGATACATATAGTCAACCCATTTAATAATTATTGCATGAGTCTGTCTTTTACAAGCTCTTAAAAATCAAATATTTTAATGTATTAGCAAATTCTTTAAGAGATGAAAGTGATAACTCAATCGTTGATTCAAAAACAAAAGTTTCTATACTAGTAGGTGTATACGTTCCGAAATAAATAATATATGTGGAGATATTCACCTATATTTTATAGCTGAATATTCTAAAAACTTTGGAGATTTAGGACAAAAATTATTAGAAGCTCAATATGCTGCAAATGGCTCTTCTATTAACAATACCTCATATAATAAAATAGGAACTAATCTTTCAAGACCAAATGAATTAAATCAAA
>JABSOL010000240.1 GCA_013215985.1 Campylobacteraceae bacterium | reverse complement strand
GAATATAACTTTTATTGGAATAAAAGAATGGTTTAACTGTAATACAATTAATGATTATAAAAAAGGAATGAATAATGGAGAATACAAATAAGAAGATTTTAAAAATATCTGAAAAGATAGAAAATAATCAAAAAATTAAAATAGCTATTTTTGGTTTAGGAAGTGTTGGTAATTACCTTTTAACTTATTTACTTGAACTAGCAAATAATAATATAGAAATTTTAATACTTGGAAGAAATAAAGATAAGTTAATCCAAGATGTTAATATTGCTAGCGTTGCTGCTGAAATTAGAGGAACTTTATTTTCAAATATAATTATAAAAGATGTTGATTTTAATGATACTAAAGCACTTAAAGAAGTTTTTGAAAATGAAAAACCTGATTTTGTTGTAAATTCGTCTAGAGCTTATAGTGGAATAAAATATGGTGGTATATCTTGGCATAAAGTTAGAGCTTATGGTATTTGGTCTCCTTTATCTATTAGTGTCATCAAAAATATTATGATAGCTCATAAAGAAGCTAAGAGTGATGCTATTGTTATTAATACATCTTATTCAGATTCAGTAAATGCATGGTTAAAATCATCAGGTTTAAATTATCCAGATTTTGGAAGCGGTAATTTAAATCATTTAGTACCTAGAATCAAATTTGCTATTAAAAAACAATTAAGTTTATTAAATGAAGATGTAATTGAAGTTACAATTGCAACTAGCCATTTTCATGATGTTGTTATTTCAAAAGAAGGGCAAACTGAAGGTTTAGATCCATTGTTAAATATTACTGTCAATGGTAAAATTGTAAAATTTGATAAAGAAGACATTTTTAAATCATGCGCTATTTCTATGCCTACTAATCAAACAAGAAATATGATGAACGCAAGTAGTAACTTTGAAATTATTAATAAAATTTTAAAAGCTTTAAAAAATAAAAATAAAGAAATATTTCACTCTCCTGGAGCTTTTGGAAATATAGGTGGTTTCCCAATTCTAATAGATGGTGAAAGCAGTAAATTTTCATATTATGACAAATATTTTTCATATGAAGAAATGAAAGAGCATAATATTAAATCTTTATATTTTGATGGAATAGAGAAAATAGAAAATAGAACACTATTTTATACGGATGAATTAATTAAAAAAACTAAAAAAGTATTTAATGTTACTTTGCCAAAAGAAGTAAAATTTGATGAAATTCCAAAAATAGCAGATCTATTAATAAAAGAAATTATAAAACCTAATTTATAAAATTATAATTAGGTTAAATAAAATAAAATAAAGGGTATAAAATATGTCTCAAGAAGAAGCTGAACAACAATTACAAAATTCTTTAATAAATACATATCATGCAAACTTACTCTTTTTATGTGAATATGATAACAATTTATATAAAAGAATTGATGCTTTGTCAAATGTAATTAATACAGAAGAATATAAAGAACGTTTTGTCTTGGAATTTAACAAAAATGATGGAGATTTTGATATCTATGATATCGAACACAATATTTATTTATATGATAAAAAACCAAAGAAAAATAATAACCAAAGCGTAAATAATATAAATTTTGATACAAAAGGAAGTTTTTCTATATTTGATCCTTCTTTATTAAATGGTAAAAAGTTTAAAAAATTAGATAAAGAAACAATATTCGATAAATCTGCTAGAGAATTATCTGAAGATATAAATGAGTTTCATAATATTTTTGATAAAGAAAAATTTGATTTTACAAACAAGAAATTTAAAAAAATAAATAAATTTATTTTTATAGGGACACTTTTAGGACGTCATATTCCTAGTTTAATGCAAAAAACTTCAGCTAAGATCTTTTTTGTTTGTGAAGAAAATTTAGAAATTTTTAGATTATCTTTATTTGTTGTAGACTATTCAAATCTAGCAAGAGATGATAAAAGGGTTGTTTTCTCTATTATGGAAGATAAAAATACTTTTAATAATAAATTCTTAATATTTTTGGAAAATTTACCATATGATAATTTTTGTATGAAATATTATTCTACTAATTATAATACATCTTCATATTTTGATCCTATTGTTGATATGATTTCTATCTCAAAAAGTACTGTATTTAATCATCATTTAGTACTTGATAATATATCTAAACTAGCTTTTGAACGTGTAAATAAATATAATATAATTCAAGCTAGATCAACTACGGGTAAAAGCTATACATTAGAAAAAAATAGAGTTTTATTTTTAGCAGCAGGTCCATCTTTAGATGAAAATATTGAGTGGGTTCTTAAAAATAAAAGTAAATTTATTATTGTTTGTATTGCTGCATCATTATATAAACTATACAAATATGGTATTATTCCTGATATTGTAACAACATTAGATCCTCAATTTGATACAATATTTAACAATCATTTTAGAGATGAGCTTATGCCTAAATTAGGAAATACTATAGTTTTAGCTTCTATGAATACAGATCAAAGAGTTTTAGATAAATTTAATCAAGATAATTTATACTTATTTGAAGTAATGAATCCTTTACATTCAACTTCTGCTGTTAATGGTGCATTTACAGTTGGAGAAATGACAGTTTCTTTATTACTTGATCTTGAAGTAAAAGAATTATACATGATAGGTTTTGATTTAGCTTTAAATCAAGAAACTGGAGCTACTCACAGTATTGATTATTTTGATAATAAGATGGATATTAAGAATATTATAACTTTAGAAGACAAAGATACTTTTTCATTAAAAGAAGATCTTCTTTATATAAAAGGTAATCTTAGAGAAAAGGTTGTTACAACAAGAATGTTTAAAGCTTCTGTAGATGTATTATCAAAAACACTTTCATCAAAAAACAAAATAAAAATATATAACTTATCATCAAATGGAGCTTTTATTAATGAGACTATTCCTACAAAAATAGATGACATTAATGTAGATGACTTTGAAGATGTTAAAAATGAATTAAAAAAAGATTTTCAAAATTTCTCAAAAAATAAATTAGATGAAAAATACATGTCTTTTCTAAAAGTAGAAAAAGATAGTATATTTGAGATTATAAAATTTATTGAAGAAACAAAAAATAATAAGTACAATAATTTTGATGAA
>JABSOL010000239.1 GCA_013215985.1 Campylobacteraceae bacterium | reverse complement strand
TTGGTATTTTTTTTCTTTAATATAAATAGTATTAGTATATTCTCTAAATAGTTTACAATTTATTTTTAACCATACACCTTGTAACTGCTTAACAGAAAAATTTGATTCTATATTCTTATACTTTTGTAAAAGTGCAGAAGAATTTGACGTAGAAGAAAACATAAATGAAAACAAAATAAATATACTTATAATAATTCTTTTCATAATAAATCCTTTAATTCCATTTAATTAAGTTTACTCTCTTAAAATTTTAATCAAGTAAAATATTATTAATAACATATGAAATTATTATTATTTTAAGTATTATCTAAATTACAATATATATTTATTTTTAAGAGAATAAATCCTTTAATTATATTAAGTTAATACCTGATCTAATTTATCAACAATAGATTGATAAAAAATGACTATATGTAAATAAGATAAAAGTTTGGGTGTTTTTATATATTTAGTTATCTATAAATTGTATATAAATATATTTTATGCATAAGATAAGTACTATTAATGTAAAACACAATAATTTTTATACACTTAATATTCTCATATAAGTTTTACTTAAAGCATAATTTAGTAAAATTCGAAAAATTAATCTATTAAGGAAAATTATGAAAAGATTATTAATGATTTCTCTTTTAATCACTGCAGCTTTATTTACAGCTTGTTTTGATAAAGAAGACAAAAAAGTTGAAGAAGTTAAAAAAGAAGTAATAAAAGTAGGAACATCTGGTGGTTACTACCCATTTACATTTTTTGAAAATGATAAACTTCAAGGTTTTGAAATTGATGTATGGAATGCAATTGCTAAAAATTTAGATATGACTGTTGAATTTAAAACTGCTAAATTTTCTGGATTATTCGGAATGTTAGAAACAGGTAAAATTGATACTATTTCAAATCAAATTACTATTACTGATAAAAGAATTGCTAAGTATGATTTCGCAGAAACTTATGTATATGATGGAGCTTCAATTGTAGTTCACCAAGATAACAATAATGTTTCTTCTTTAAAAGATTTAGAAGGTAAAAAAATAGGAGTTTCTTTAGGTACTAATTATGCAACTATAGTTAAAGATCACGATAAAGACTCAAAAATTGAAATTATTACTTATGATGGTAATGGTTTTGAACAAGATGTTGTATTAAAAAGAATTGATGCATTTGTTCAAGATAGAGTTGGTACAGCTGAGTTAATTAAAAAATCTAAATTACCATTAAAACTTGTAGGTTCTCCTATTGTAGTAATTCAAAATGCTTTTCCTTTCTTAAAAAATGAAAAAAACAAAGAATTATTAACAAAAGTTAATTCTGCAATTATCGATTTAAGAGCAGAGGGTGTATTAAAAGAAATTTCTATGAAATGGTTTAATACAGACATTACAAAAAAATAAATGTTAGGTTTTGATATAGACTACACTTTAGGGCTTTTCCCTATTTTGTTGAAATATTTAGATATTACATTGAGCTTGACGGGTATTTCTACCCTGATAGCTTTTTTTATTGCAATAGTATTTGGAATAATTAAAACATATAATATAAAAGTATTAGCTCAAATTTGTGATATTTATGTTTCATTTTTTAGAGGTACTCCTCTTTTAGTTCAATTATTTTTAATTTACTTTGGTTTACCACAGGTTATACCAATTTTAGCTTCTATGGATGCTTATACGGCATGTATAGTTGGATTATCTTTACATTTTTCTGCTTATATGGCAGAATCAATTAGAGGAGCTATAAAAGGACTTTCAAAAGGTCAGTTTGAAGCTGCTTATTCTTTAGGAATGAATAGAACTCAAGCATTCTTTTATATTATATTTCCACAAGCTATGCGTGTTGCTATACCTAGTTTAATGAATAACTTTATTGATTTACTTAAAAGTACTTCTTTAGCTTTTACTCTAGGGGTTCCTGAGATAATGGCAAAAGCACAATTAGAATCAGCTAGTTCATTTAAATATTTTGAATCATTTTTGGCTGTTGCTTTAGTATACTGGGGAATTATTGTTATATTTACTTATTTTCAAAAGAAACTAGAATCAAAACTGAATAAAGCATATTAATATTTGTATTAATATGTTTTTATATTTATATATAAGTTAAATCTTTCTTTGATTTATATATAAATATAAAAAATCTAAATAGATTATTTTAAGAGAATAGATAGTACTTGTACAATGATGAATTGAACTATTTCATATGTTGTACAAGTTATGTATTCCTACAAAACTTGATGTTTATGGATCAGGTAATATGATTAAAAATGTTGCTATTGCTAATACTTAAGGAATACTAGGTATTGAAGCTTCTAAAGCCTTCTATTCAATGGCAGGTAAGGCAAAGTGACTAATGGCTATAGCTACTTTAGATCAAACAGGAATAGATAAATCAAAAGCATATGTATTAAATAATGATATAGATTTTAAAACAACTGTTGAAGATAGATCAATTTTATCAGTTGAGTCAATTTATAATATTGCTAAAACTATTTGTTCATTAATTAATAAGAATATGAAAAAAGGTGTTTACGTTAAAGACTTAAGAACTATATGTACATTTTTGTATCGCTAGGAAGCGATGCTAGTATGAATGGATGTTCACTTTCTGTAATGACTACAAGTTCTAGTGAAAATTAAGGAATGACAGCATCTCTACCTGTTATTAAATACTGTACTGAACAAAACTTAACATATGAAGAATTAATAAGCGCATTAGTATTTTTACATTTAACTGCAATTTATTTTAAAACAAGTGTTGGTAGATTATCAGCTTATTGTGGAGTAATGTCTACTAATTCTCTAGTTACAGTTCCTATTGCTTTTATTAAAAAAGTTTCTTGTGTATAAAAATAGGCGAAGGTATAATCGCTTCTGGTATAGAAAAAACAATTAAAAACATTGTTATCTTATCTCAAATTGGAATGAAAAGAACTGATGATGTAATTCGTAGAATTATGAAAAAGAGATTAATTAATATTCTATACATTTCTTTCTTATTTAAAAAGGGAACTATATTATCTTAAATAATTAACTAAATTTAAGTATATTTCATATACTTATTCTTTATTAAAACTATAAATATTTAAA
>JABSOL010000238.1 GCA_013215985.1 Campylobacteraceae bacterium | reverse complement strand
ATACTTATTTTTAAGTATTTGTATTACTTCTTTTATGGGTTTATGTTTATATATATTTTTATTTATTTTTTAAATGAAGTGTGAGAGTAGAAAAAGTAAGCTAAATAAAAATAGTTCAGAAGTTAAACTTCTGAACTATTAATTTATACGTCTTAGTAATTAGAATTTAAATATACCAGTTTCGTTTAGTATTACAATAACTAAAGCTGCTGGAATTACGTATCTAACCATAAAGAACCAAACTTTTGTTAAAGTTTTTCCTAATAAAGGAATTAACTCTTCGTTAATTCTATTAGCATCCATAGCATGACCTACGAATAATACTGCCATAATTCCACCAATAGGAACTAAAATAGTTGATGCTAAGAAATCTAACCAATCAAATAAACCTTTGCCACCAATCATCATAAATGATGAATACTCAGTGATATTAGATAATAATGCAAGTACACCTAAAATATAGAAGAATAAAGAACAAATTAATGCAGCTTTTTGTCTTGTATAGTTAAATCTAGAAATCAAGTAAGAAACCATTGGTTCTAACATTGAAATAGCTGATGTAACACCTGCAAATGCAATAGCTACAAAGAATGAAATTGATAAAACAGTTCCAATACTTCCAAACTCATAAAATACTGCTGGTAATGAAATAAATACTAATCCAGGACCTTTAGTAGATTCTGCACCTTGATCGAAAAGGAAAGTAAATATAATTAAACCTGCAACAACTGCAACTAATGTATCAATTACAGTAATTAATAATGATGACGTTACAATATTAGTATTCTTAGGTAAAGAAGCTGCATAAGTTAATATAACACCCATTCCTAAAGATAAAGTATAAAATGCTTGTCCAATTGCCACAATAACAGCAGTAGAGCTTAATTTTGTGAAATCAGGATTAAACATAAATGATACAGCACTAGAAAAACTATCTAATGACATAGAATATACAAATAATATTGTTAAAATTAATGCTAATAAAGGCATTAAAATCTTATTGATTTTCTCTATACCGTCTTTAACACCTCTTAAAATAATTCCCATTACTAAAGCAAACACTACAGTATGATAAAATAATTGTGTTTCAACATCAGAAGTTAATAAAGTCATAAATATTTCTTTAGACTCTTCAATTGAAGAAGGTAAAGCAGTAAATGAAATTACAATATAATGAAAAATCCAACCAATTATTACAGAATAATATGAAAGAATAATTAATGGTACAATAATTATAAATCCTGCAAATTTCCAATACTTACCATTATTAACAGCAAGTTTTTCGAACATAGAAACTGCATCACTTTGACCTAATTTACCAATTAACAACTCAGCGATTAAAACGAATACACCAACGAATAAAGCAGTGATTAAGTACACAAGTACAAAAGCACCTCCACCATACTCACCAGTAACATAAGGAAACTTCCAAACATTTCCTAAACCTACAGCAGATCCAACTGCTGCTAAAATAAATCCAAACCTTGAAAACTTGATAGTTTGCATAAAAAACCTTCTCTAAAAATTAAGCCGTATTCTAGCCAAAGATTAATTAAAGATGGCCTTAAAATGACATTTTAGATCGTTTTTTACTTTTATGTATATTTAGAATGATTTAATATTATTTAATATGTATATTAAGTATAAATTAGTGATTAACTAGGAAAAAATTAATTATTTAATTTTTTCCTATATTTTTAGTTTTTCTTTAGTAATCTAAAGGATAAGCTTTTGGTAAAACTATTGAATACTCATTAATTAAGTTTTCATAAGTATTTTTTAATAAAACTTTATTTGAAAATAAATTTCCACATAAAATTATACTATTAATATTTTTTTGTTTTTTAATGTATTTTGAAATAAACATACTTAATGATTTAAAAAATATATAAGATATTTTTTCATTAGGTAAAGAATTTAATTTAAGTTTCATAATATTTAATAATACATTTCTAAAATCAAGATATGTTTTATTATTAACGACTAAAGTATTTATCTCAAATAATTCACTCTCATCATCTTTTTCTACTAACAAAGACAAATCTTTAACATTATGATAGTTTTTCTCACCAAGCACTAAAGCTATGTGATTTAACATTGTTTTAAAAGAGTTTGAATTATTATCAAATTCTAAATGCTCTAAATTTTTCGGAAAAGCATTTTTATATTCTAAAATTGTATTAGCTGCTTCTTCATTCATTTGCGAAATTTTATCTAAATAGTGTAAAAAATTATTCTTAACATTTGGTATTTTAATAATATCAATAATTTCATCATCTTTTTTAATTTTAAAAGCTGATTCTTTTGAATCAATTGAAAAATAAACACCTAAAAAAGATTTCTCTTTTGTTATATGTTTTTGTAAAATAGAGTTAAATACTCCCCTATTCTCATCAAAATAGTTTTTAGCTGAATAATACTTCTCTTTTGTAAAATAATCAATTTTAGGAAATAAACCTTTATCTCCATTAACAATTATATTTTGATCTTTAAAAGATATTACTTTTAACGCATTTTGATATATTTCATCTGATACATATATTAAATATGAAATACCTTCTTTATTTAAGGCATCAGTAAATAATACTGTTTCTTTATCATCAGCAATTTTTACATAAATATAATCAGTATTAGAATAAATATTATCTATATTAGAATCTTTTCTAACTTTTACTTTTACTAAAGGTCTTTCAATTGAACATATTAAAGCAGTATCATTTGGATCAAGTTCTAAAATTTCAGAAACTTTATTAATATTAGTAATTAATAGTCTTACTTCTTGGTTTCTTTCTTCAAAATATTTTTTGTGTTTTAGAGAAGGTAAAAAAATATTTTTTAAACCATTTCTAGTTTCTAGTCTTGAAATTCCACCATCTTTGATTTTATTAATATCATTTGAAAAATCTATTTGAGTATTTTCAATTAAATTATAAATTTCATCATTAGTAAATAAAGATAAATTTAATTTTACATCATATTCTTCTAGTTCTTTATCTTCACATAAGTCTTCTGACATTTTTTGTGTAAAAATTTCTGTTTTACCTCTAAAAATTGATAAAGGTAATTTATTTTCCAAGTAAATAAAA
>JABSOL010000022.1 GCA_013215985.1 Campylobacteraceae bacterium | reverse complement strand
TTACTTTAATAGAATAAATTATACAGTTTATATAATTTATTCTATTAAAAATAATACAAAATGTTATCATTTTATATTTTAATTTTACCTTAAACATTTCATTTTTGAATCTGTTTTATTTCAATAAATTTCTTTTTATTATTAGTTTTTTATTATTAATTAATAATAAATAAAATATTTAGAAAAAGTATTGTTTTAAAATTAGATATTATCTTGAATATAAAGTGAAAATTAGATAATATCTCTTATTAATATAAAGGTTAATTATTTGAAAATAGTACTTGGAATAACAGGAGCTAGTGGAGCTGTTTTAGCATTAAAATTTTTAGAGCATTTACCCTTAGATGTGACAGCATATGTTGTTATATCTAAAAGTGCAAAAATAGCCTTAAAATATGAAGCTTCTAAAGATTATAAAAATATTAAAAACAAAAAAAATATTATAATATTTAAAGAAAATGATATAGCTGCACCTATTGCATCTGGTTCATTTAAAGTAGATAAAATGATAATATTACCTTGTTCAATGAATACTTTAGCAAAATGTGCTTGTGGTATTAGTGATAATTTAATTACAAGATCTTTTACTGTTATGTTAAAAGAAAAACGAGAAATCATTTTAGCGCCAAGAGAACTTCCTTTTTCTTCTATTGCATTAGAGAATATGTTAAAACTTTCAAACTTAGGTGTTGTAATAGCGCCACCTATGTTAGCTTATTATTCAAATCAAGAGAGTTTAGAACAAATGGAAGACTTTATAATTGGTAAATGGTTTGATTTATTAAAAATAGAGAATAATTTATATAAAAGATGGAAAAATAATGAATAATAGTGTTACGTCATATAAAAGAGCAATTTATAGTGGAACATTTGATCCAATTACTGTGGGTCATATAGATATTATAAAAAGAGCTTCTAGAATTTTTGATGAAGTTATAATTGCAGTTGCTAAAAGCGAGCGAAAAAATCCAATGTTTTCTCATGAACATAGAGTACATTTTGCAAAAGTATCTACAAAAGATATTGAAGGCGTTAGAGTAATTGGTTTTGATACTTTATTAGTTGATTTAGCAACCGATATGAATATTGGAACGATAATTAGAGGGTTAAGAGCTGTTTCTGATTTTGAATTTGAATTACAAATGGGATATGCAAATGCTTCAATTAAAGAAGACTTAGAAACTCTATATTTAATGCCAAGTTTAAAAAATGCTTTTGTAAGTTCTACAATTGTTAGAGAGTTAATAAGATTTAATGGTAAATTCGATCATCTTGTTCCAAAAGAGGTAAAATCATGTATTTAGTAATTGAAGGTATTGATACTGCGGGGAAATCAACTCAGTTAGATATTCTTAATAAAAAGTTTCCGCAAGCTGTTTTCACAAAAGAACCAGGTGGTACTGCTTTAGGTATTAAACTAAGAGAAATGGCTTTAAGCGGAGAAGCAAAATCAAAAACAGCTGAAATGTTTTTATTTTTAGCTGATAGAGCTGAGCATATTGAAGAAATTATTAAACCTAATTTAGGAAATACTATTATTTCTGATAGATCTGTTATTTCTGGTATTTCTTATGCAAAAGATTTAGATTTAAAAACTGTAATTGATTTAAATATTATAGCAACATCTAATATTATGCCATCACATATTGTTTTATTAGAATTAAGTAAAGAAGAATTGATTTCAAGATTAGCAGCAAAAGAAAATGATGCAATTGAAAAAAGAGGAATTGATTATTTACTTGAAATTCAAAATAGAATGAAAGATACAATTGAAAAATTAAACTTAAATCATATATATATAGATGCATCATTAAGTATAAAAGAAATTGAAAATAAAATAGAGGGATTTATAAATGGCAAAAGTTAAGAACATTCAGTCTTTAAGAGGTATGAAAGACATAATGAACGAAGATAGTGAATTATTTACATATTTTTGTGAAAATGCTGCAAGAATTGCAAAAAACTATGGTTTTACTTATTTTGAGACTCCTATTTTAGAAGAAACTTCTTTATTTAAAAGATCAGTTGGGGAAAGCTCTGATATTGTTAATAAAGAAATGTATCAATTTACTGATAAAGGTGAAAACGATGTATGTTTAAGACCTGAAGGTACTGCTGGAGTTGTAAGATCTTTTGTTCAAAACAAATTAGATCGTGCAGGTGGAACTCAAAGATGGTTCTACCACGGACCAATGTTCAGATATGAAAGACCACAAAAAGGTAGATTAAGACAATTTCACCAATTTGGTTGTGAAGTATTTGGGCAAAAAAGTGTTTATGAAGATGCTAATATCATTATGTTAATTAAAGATATTTTAGACTTTTGCAAGATTCCATTTGTTTTAGAATTAAACTCACTTGGTTGTACTTCTTGTATGCCAGCATATAAAGAGACTCTAGTTCAACACCTTAGTAATTTTAGATCGGAATTATGTGAAGATTGTGATAAAAGAATTAATGCTAATCCTATGAGAGTATTAGATTGTAAAAATGAAAAATGTCAAAGTTTATTAGGAGATAGTCCTAAAATTACTCATAATTTATGTGCTGCTTGTGAAAGTGATTTTGACAAATTAAAAGAAATTTTAGACTTTAATAAAATAGATTATACTATTAATACTATTTTAGTTCGTGGATTAGATTATTACTCACAAACTGCTTTTGAATTTATTTCAAATGATATTGGGGCTCAAAGCACTATTGCTGCTGGTGGAAGATATGATAAATTAGTAGAATATTTAGGTGGAAGAGAAACTCCTGGAATTGGTTTTGCTATGGGTATTGAGAGATTATTAGAACTAATTGTAAAAGAAGATACAAAAGAAGAATCTCTTTATTTAGGGGCAATGGATGAGAATTCTTTAAATATTTTAACATCTTTAGCATCTTCTAAGAGAAAAACTATTAAAACATCTTTAGAATATACTTCTAGAAACTTTAATAAACACTTTAAATTAGCTCAAAAACAAAATGCTTCTATGATTGCTTTAATTGGAGAAGAAGAATTAAAAAATAATACAATTTATACAAAAAATATGATTACAGGTGAAGAAAAAACTATTTCATTAGAGGATTTTCTTATTGAATAACTACGGCATAGACATTTGGGGAGATGACAATTTTATTATTGAAAAAGACAAAGTATTACTTAATTATGAAAATAAACCTTCCTTAATATCTTTAGTAAACGAAATTAGAGAACAAGATTACAAAGGTCCCCTATTACTTAGATTTCCACATTTAATTAATAAACAAATTAATAAACTTTATACATTATTTGATAATGCAATAAATGAATATGAATATAAAGGAAAATTTAACGCAGTTTTTCCTTTAAAAGTAAACCAATTACCAAACTTTTTACATCCTTTAATAAAAGCTGGTGAAAAGTTTTCTTATGGTTTAGAAGCTGGAAGTAAAGCTGAGTTATTCTTAGCTATGACTTATAATAAAATAGGTGCGCCTATTACTGTTAATGGTTTTAAAGATAAAGAAATGATTCATATAGCTTTTTTAGCTAAAAAAATGGGTCATAATATTACTTTAATTATTGAAGGTTTAAATGAATTAAAAACTATAATTGAAGTTGAAAAAGAAACTAATCTTGTAAGCCCTAATGTAGGACTTAGATTAAGATTGTTTAATCAAGGTGGTGGAGCTTGGGCTAAGTCTGGTGGAATTGATTCTAAATTTGGATTAAGCTCAACAGAAATTCTTGAAGCATTTGATATGTTAAAAGAACATAATTTGATACATAATTTAACAATGATTCATTTTCATATTGGATCTGCTTTAAATTCTATTCAGCCTTTAAAAAAAGCTTTAAAAGAATCTGGACATATTTATGCAGAACTTATAAATTTAGGCGCTATTAATTTAAGAGCTATCAATATAGGTGGTGGATTAAATGTTGAGTATTCTGCTTATAAAAGAACAGCTCAATATAATTTTCAAGAATTTGCTAATGATGTTGTATTTACTTTAAAAAATATTTCAAGACAAAAAGGTGTTGAAGAACCAGATATATTTACTGAATCGGGAAGATTTATTTCTGCTTCTTCTACTGTTTTAATAACACCTGTTTTAGAGTTATTTTCAGCAGACTATGGAAAAAAAGCTTTAAGATTAAAAGACGACAACCCTCCGTTAATAAAAGAATTAATTGATTTATATGAAGATATAAATTCAAAAACAGCTTTAGAGTTTATGCATGATAGTATTGATCACTTAGAATCACTACTTAAATTATTTGATTTAGGTTATATAGATTTAGTTGACAGATCAAATGCAGAAGTATTAACTCAGCTAATTATTAAAAAAGCTATTTCTTTACTTGAAGTTGATGATTATGATGAATTAAAAAGAATAGAAAATAAAATACAAGAAAAATATTTATTAAACTTTTCAATATTTCAGTCACTTCCTGATTACTGGGGAATAAATCAAGAGTTTCCAATTATGCCTTTAACTCATTTAGATAAAAAACCTACAAGATCAGCATCTTTATGGGATATTACTTGTGATAGTGATGGTGAAATTGCTTTTGATTCAGAAAAACCTTTATATTTACATGATGTAGATTTAGAAAAAGAAGAATACTTTTTAGGATTCTTTAATGTTGGTGCTTACCAAGATATTTTAGGAATGAGACATAATTTATTTTCGCATCCTACTGAAATAAATATTGTATTTAAAAATGAAAAAGTTATTTGTGAAAAAATATTAGAATCTCAAAAAATTATAGATATTTTAGAAGATATAGACTATGATACTAATGAAATTATAAATATTTTAAAAAATAGACTTGATAAAGATATGTATAAAATATTAGACAAGTATTTAAATGAGAATTCTTACCTTAAAACAACAGGAAATTAATATGAATGATAATGAAAAAATAGGACTATGGAAACAAATAAAAGAAGATTTTTCTGTTCCTAAAAAGAATGATCCAGCTTTAAACTCAACAATAGAACTAATTTTTAATTATCCTGGTGTATGGGCAATAATTAATCATAGAATTGCTCACAAATTATATAAAAATAATTTCAAGATATTGGCACGTATAATTATGGGACTTACTCAATTTTTATGCCATATGGATATTCATCCAGCTGCAACTATTGGTAGACGTGTATTTATAGATCATGGAATTGGTGTTGTAATTGGAGAAACTGCTATTGTTGAAAATGATGTTTTAATTTATCAAGGAGTTACTTTAGGTGGTGTTTCTTTAAGTAAAGGTAAAAGACATCCAACAATTAAAGCTAACTCTGTAATAGGCTCAGGAGCTAAAATCTTAGGTAATATCACGATGGGTAAAAACTCTAGAATTGGAGCTAATTCAGTTGTTATTTGTGATGTTCCAGAAGACTCTACTGCTGTTGGAGTTCCTGCTAAAATTATTAAAAGAGGATGTAAAGACTCAAAACTAAATCATGCAGATTTACCTGATATTAATAAAGAAATGTTTGCTTACCTTTTAAAAAGAGTTGCTTTACTAGAACACGCTTTAAAAAAACACGATGGAATAAATCTAGAAAGTGAAGATCATGATTTAGAATGTATTTACGACAAATTCATAAAAGCTATGAATTCAATTAAATAATGATTTTTGAATTATCTTTATTTGGAATTTTTACAGGATTAGTATCAGGCTTTTTTGGTATTGGAGGAGGAATGGTTTTAGTTCCTCTTTTATTATTATTTACAGGTTTTGTAATGAAAGAAGCAGTTGCTATTTCAATTATGCAAATGGTTTTTTCTTCAAGTTTTGGATCTTTTTTAAATGCAAAATCTCAAAAAGATATGGTTTATGATGGTCTTATCTTAGGACTTGGTGGTTTTTGTGGTGGAATATTAAGTTTTTTTATAAGAGATTATTTATCTAATACATACTTACAATATGTTTTTATTATTATTTTAATAGCATCTATTTTAAAAATATTTCAAACTTCAATTCATTCAAAACAAGAAGTAAAAAAACCATCAAAACTTTATTTAATTCTAATCGGTTCTCTTATTGGTATGATTGCTATGAGTATTGGAGTTGGTGGATCTATTATGCTAACACCTATATTAGTAGGTTTTATGCATTACAATTTAAAATCTGCTACTTCATTATCATTATTTTTTGTAATGTTTTCTTCAATTGCTGGTTTTATATCATTAAGTATAAATGATTCTTTATTATTTAAAGAAGGAATTATTGTAGGAGTATTTTCTTTAATTGGAGTATTTATAGGAATAAAACTAAAATCTTATATTAAAATGTCTTCATATAAAATACTGATTTTATCTTTATATATTTTAATTTTAATAGCTATGATTTATAAACTAATATAGTTTATAAATCTTTATCTATCATTTTATTTAAATAATAATTTAACATTCCAGCACTTGTATAATAATTTAATTCTTCTTGCGTATCTATTCTTGATAATACTTTAGTTTTATAAGTTTTACCTTCAACACTCACTTCTAAGTTAATTTTATCATTAATTCCTAAATCACTATAAAAAGAAATGTTCATTACTTCATTTCCTTGTAAATCTAAACCTAAAGCATCTCTTGGAGTAAACTCACAAGGTAAAATACCCATTTTAATTAAGTTTTTTCTATGTTCTTCATCAAATGATAAAGCAATAATTACTTTTACACCTAAAAGTTTAGTTCCTTTTACAGCCCAATCTTGATACTTTCCAGCACCATAATTATGCTGTGCTAAAATAACTAAATCATGTTTATTTTTTTTAGCTAATAAAGATTTTTCATATATAGAAATTATTTCATTCGAAGTAAAATCTTTTGTAAAAGCACCCTCTTTTAGAACCATTTTATTTTTTATTTGTGCATTATCAAACATACCTCTTAACATTACTTTTGCATTAGTACGTCTACTTATAAAAGTATTATATTCATAAGATTTAAGACCTTTTGATTCTAAATATAACCCAGCTTGTGAATATAATGTTATTTGCCCAAAAGGAGAAATTTGCTCACTTTTAACATCACTACCTAATATATTTAATATTTTGGCATTTTTTATATTAAGTTTTGAGAAGTCTTGTCTTTTAAATAAATCATTTCTTTGTATATAAGTAGAATCATTATTCCATTTATATACTAAAGATTCAGAAACTTTAATATTTTGCCAAAAAGTATTACCTAAAAATATATTTTTATATATATTTTTATAATATATATTATGGATATAAATGTTTAAATGAAAACAATATTTCTTAAGGAGTGTATTATGTCAAATAAACAAAATGTATTTATTTCTTATCATCATGATAATGATGCTTCAAATAAAAATGATACGCAATATAAAGAAGACTTTATTAAAATGCATCTTCTGAATGAGGATATTTCAATCTCTACAACTTTGCAAGAATATGATAACAAAACTTCTACAGTAACAGTTGTTTTAATTGGAAATGATAGCTGGCAAAAAAAATATATTGATTCAGAAATATCTTTTTCTTTAGAACAAAGTATTAACAAATCCAGAAGTGGTTTAATTGGAATTGTTCTTCCTAGTTATAAAGAAAAAATGGCTCAAGGTGCTTTTCCTTATTATGGTCAAATTAAGTTAGAAAATTCTTCTTATTGTATTGATGAAAAGATTATTCCGGAGCGATTATCAATGAATATAAAAAATGGTTTTGTAAAAATATATGATTGGTCTAATAATCCATCTGAAGTTGAAAAATGGATACAAGAAGCTTATCAAAGAAGTATAAATATAGAACCAGAAGTTTCTTAATTGACAATTGATTTTGAAGAATTATTAAAGATATTATATGTTTTAATCATTGAATAAGTAGAGCCTGATATTAGGCTCTTTTAAATATTATTTCACCAACATCTTCTTTTATATGTTTTGAAACAACATTACATTTAACTTTAAATAAGAAAAATATTCTTTTATCTTTTGTATCTTCTAAACATTCAAAATTTCCCATTCCTTTTGCTAAAATTAATGGAGATTGATGATATAAAGATTTAAATTCATCACTAGCTAAATCAAGCTCTAATCCTGGAGTTGGAACACCTGAACTAACAACTTTTGCATATTTATCAATGCCTATTTGTAAAGCTTCTTTTACGGTAATATCATTTATAATTGCTTTACCTCTTGTTGCATACGTAATAGATAATTTAGGATATAAAGATTTAAGTGTTTTTATTAAAATCTTATCAAATACATTTTCACCTGCATTATCAGATAAGATTAATAATTCATTATTATTTTCTAATATTTTTAAAAATAGTTTAAAATCATTAATTGCAAAATCTTTGTCAAATATTTTTTTAATTTCATTTTCAAGTGTAAATTGTTCTTTTGAAGCAAAATCAATTACATTTCCTGCAACTGCTGCTTTAATAGCAGTAAAAAGTTTATCAGAAGATTCTGAGATTTTATCTTCTACAAATGGTACAAATATTAGAGCTTCTTTTATTGACTCTTGTTTGATTTTTTCTAAAGGATCAATTAACTGTGTTTTTTCTGCCAACAGTTCATACACTTCTTTTGCAACAAACGGTGGAGATTTTTTTAAATCAAATGTTTTTGACTTTTTTAATACTTCTAAATTAATTTCTTTTTTAAGATTTTCATTTAATCCTAAAGTATTACAAGCTTTATTTATTTGATCTTTAATACATTCAATACAATCATTAGTAATGTTCATTTTTTATCTTTATATTATTTATTCTTATTATATATTATAAGGTTAATCTACTTAGCAAGCAGTTAAACAGATTAATTTTAGCTTATTAAAAAGTATTAAAAAGTGTTTTATATCAATAAGTAAAGTATAATATTATTTATTGTGTGTATTATTTACAGAAGTTCTAATATTCATAAGAAATACTAAATCTTTTTATATCTTTTTTATAAAATTTTAGTTACTATTCGTCCTTATTTAAATCAAATAATATAAAGGGTTTCCTAATGGATCTTTTTAAACTTAACGCACACGGAACAACCGTGAAAACAGAGTTTACTGCTGGCTTTACAACATTTTTAACAATGATGTATATCATTCCTGTGAATGGATTTATTCTTGCTGATGCAGGACTACCTATGGATGCAGTTGTTACAGCAACTGCCATAATTACTATTTTAGCTACACTTTTTTCTGGTCTTTGGTCTAATACACCAATTGCTATGAGTGTTGGTATGGGATTAAATGCTTATTTTTCTTACGGTTTAGTACTTGGAATGAAAATTCCTTGGGAAACTGCACTTGGAATTGTATTTATATCTGGTTTCTTATTCGTTCTTCTGTCTTTTACAAACTTCCGGGTTTGGATAATGACTTCAATTCCATTAAATCTAAGACGAGCAATTTCTGCTGGTATTGGTACTTTTATAGCTTTTATTGGGCTTAAAAATATGGGAATGATTGTTGATCATCCAGTAACTTTAGTAACTTTAGGTGATTTTTCAAATCCTAATGTTTTAATCGGAGCTTTGGGTTTAGTTTTAGCATTTTCTTTTTATGCATATAGACTAAAAGGTGCATTTATATTCTCAATTCTAATAACATCATGTGTTGCTTGGTTTTTTGGGTTATCTCCAGTACCTACTGAAATTATTTCGCTTCCAGCGTCAATTGCTCCTATTGCTATGAAACTAGATATAATGAGTGCATTAACTTTATCATTATTCCCTGTAGTTATTACTTTTTTAATTACAGATATGTTTGATACTTTAGGTACTTTAACAGGTGTTGGAACAAGAGCTAATCTTTTTCAAGAAAATGACAAAAATGATAAAGCTTTACAAAAAACTCTAGAAGCAGATGCAATTGCAACTGTTGGTGGGAGTTTATTAGGTGTATCTACTACTACTTCATTTATTGAAAGTGCCGCAGGTGTAGAAGCTGGTGGAAGAACAGGACTTACGGCTGTATTTACAGCTATGTTTTTTGTTTTAACACTATTTATGTTACCACTTTTTAAATCAATACCAGGTAATGCAATTTACCCTGTATTAGTTGTTGTTGGAGTGTTAATGTTTACAGAATTAGGTAAAATTAATTTTGAGAAAGCTGGTTTTGCAACTGGAGCAGCGGCATTTTTTATTGTTATATTAATGCCATTAACTTTCTCAATTACAAATGGTATTGCCGCAGGTTTTATGATTTATACTATAATTAAATTAGCAAGAAGAAAATTTGAAGACTTAAATGTTGGTATTTTATTAATAACAGCAATTTCGTGTTTAGTTTTCGTACTACAAGGATAGATTTTGGAAATAGAAAAATATTATTACTCATATGATGAGTTTAGAGAAGATACACAAGTATTAGCAGATAAATGTAGATCATTTAACCCTGATGTTGTTTTAGGTGTTGCTAGAGGTGGATTAACTTTATGTCATCTAATTGCACAAGCATATAATTTAAGAAATGCGTTTACTATAAACTCAATTCATTATAATGGAACTCAAAAGTTAGATACTTTTGATATTTTTAACATTCCTGATATGTCTACTGCAAAAAGAGTTTTAATTCTTGATGATATTGTTGACTCTGGTGAAACTATGAGAGAAATTATAAAAGTATTAACTGCTAAGTTTCCAGAAACGGAATTTAAATTAGCTACAATCTTTTATAAACCATCTGCTTGTATTCAGCCTGATTATACAGTTAAAGAAGCAAATAAATGGATCGACTTTTTTTGGGAAGTTGATATAAAATAATTTATTCTTAAAAAGGCAAACTATTTTTAGTTTGCCTTTTTTTATGCTTAAAAAATTCAATTTAACTTAATTTTTATTAGATATTGAATATACTTATAAAAAACATAATTGGAAAAATATGACATTCATAGATTTTAAAAAACTACTGCTAGATGCTGAACTTACAATACCTAAATTTACTAACCTTATTAAAGTAAGTGAGAAAAATATTCAAGCTTATAAAAAGAAAAAAGAAGTTCCAAATGCAATTGCTGCAATTGCTGCTTGTTTTGCACAAATGAATAAAGAAGGTAAAGATTTTAGAACTTTAATTACAGATTTAGAATTAAAACAAAAAGAAAAAAAAGGTTCTGGTTTTTCTGCTAAAAAGAAAGATAAAGATAAAGATAAAGATAAAGAGAAAAAAGAAAAGAAAAAAGAGAAAAAAGACTAATAATTATTAAACTATTTAGATATACTTCCTAAAATTTAAGGAGTATATTTGAAAACTACATATACCACAAAACTTATACTATTAACTGCCTCTTTTATGATGGCGTTCACAACTATTTTAGGTGCATTTGGTGCACATGCTTTAAAAACTATTTTAGATGATTATTCATTAAATGTATTTGAATTAGCGATTAGATATTCTTTTTATAATACTATCGCTTTATTTGCTTTAGCTTTTATATCAACATTATTAATAAATCAAAAAAAGATAAAAGTTTCATTTTATTTAATATTTTTAGGAACATTAGTTTTTACATGTTCTTTATATGCTTTAGCACTTTTAGGGAAACCTATTTTAGGTGCAATTACACCAATAGGTGGGGCTTTAATTATTATAGGATGGTTAATAACATTTTATGCAATATACAAGGATTTAAAAGTTGACTGTGATTAAAAGAATTGAAGTAATTAGAGATTCATCTTTATTCTCAAATATTACAACATTCATCATTTTATTTTATGCCTGTGTACTGGGCTTTAAAACGGTAGATGAAGTAGAAACGCAGTATTCTTTTCTTCTATTATTAAGTGATTATTTTGTAACAATATATTTTGTATTTGAATTAGCAATTAAAATGATTGCTGAAAAAAAATTCAAGAACTTTTTTAAATCTTCTTGGAATGTATTTGATTTTGTGATTGTATTTATTACTCTTTTACCCTTAGAGAGTTCTGGTTTTGCAGCAATTGCCCGACTTCTAAGAGTATTTAGAGTTTTAAGAGTATTTACTTCACGGCCTGAGCTTAAAAAAATTATAGATATGTTAGTTAAAGCAATACCTTCTATTATTGATATTGTAATTTTAATGTTTATTATATTTTATATTTATGCAATTATTGGAAACTTCTATTTTAGAGATTTACCTTCTGGTCTGTGGGAGAACTTTTTAATCTCTATGCTTACACTTTTCAGAGTTCTTACTTTTGAAGATTGGACTGATGTAATGTATGAAGCTATGGAAGTATATCCTTGGGCTTGGGCTTATTTTGTGACATTTATTATAATTGCTGCTTTTGTATTTTTTAACTTATTTGTAGCTGTAATTATTGGAGAAATGCAAAAACTTCAAGATGAAGAGTTAAAAGAAGAAATTCATGAAGATTCAAGAAAATTAGATTTAATTTTAGAAGAAATGAAAAATCTTAAAAAAGAAATTAATGAATTAAAGTCCATAAAATAAAATTTTTTTCAATTATTGGCTCTGGGTATTTATGATATGCCCTTGCTCAATACATTAAAAATGATTATATTTTAAAACTTAGTACAAGATCTTATTCTTTATTTTCTAGTTTAAAGGAAGAGGGGTTAAATCCTCATTTTTTAGATGAATATAAGTGTGATGACTTATCTTCTCTTTTAAACTGTGATGTCCTATTAATAAACTTACCACCTTCAAAATCAAATAATTATTTACTCTTTTTGGAAAATATATATATAAAAATACAAAAAAATACTAAAGTAATATTTATCTCTTCTACCTCTGTTTATGGAAAAGATGAAAACAATTATGATGAAAGTTTTTCTCTTAATGAAAGTTTAGTTTCATATGCTGAAAAACAAGTAGAATATAAAACTTCAGTAATATTTAGATGTGCTGGACTTATGGGATATGATAGAATCCCTGGTAAGTATTTTTCCTCTAAAACTTTAACTTATGCAAAAGAAAAAACAAATTATGTACATAGAGATGATGTAATTAGGGCTATTTTATTTGTTATTGATAATAAAATAAAATGGATTTATAATTTATGTTCATCAGAACACTTTGATAAAAAAGATATTTATGATTTTAATGCTTTAAAACATAATTATAAAAAAAGTATATTTAAAGTATATACATAAAAGAGTTAAGGCTATAGCCTTAACTCTTTTAGTCGTTTGTATTAAACGCTCTATCACCTGCATCACCAAGACCAGGTCTAATGTAATCATTCTCATCAAGTCTATCATCAATTTGTGCAATATAAATATCAACATCAGGATGAGCTTCTTGAACTTTTTTAATACCTTCAGGAGAACCTAAAACATTTAAAGAAATAATTCTTTTAGGATTTTTAGTTTTTAAAAAATCAATACCATCAATTAATGAACCACCAGTTGCTACCATTGGATCTAATAATAATACTGTTCTACCTTCTAGGTTTGGAATATTTTCATAAAATAGTTTTGATAAAGAAGTCTCTTCATCTCTTTTCATAGCTAAGAATCCAGATCTTGCATATGGTAAAGTTTGTAAAATACCTGTAAGCATTGGTTCACCAGCTCTTAGAATTGGAACTAAAACTAGTTTTTGTACTTCTATCATTTGTACATCTAAATTACCTTGCCAAGTGCTTATATTTTGAGTTACAGTTTCAAAATTCTCTAATGCTTCTGAGGCAATAATTCTTGAAATTTCTTCAATCGTCATTCTAAATTCATTAGATGCAGTTCTTGTATCTCTTAACCTATTTACTAAATGTTTTACAACAACATTTGTGCTTTCTTTGTACATAATCTATCCTATTTATAAAAATTCAAACCTGTTATTGTACTATATAAATAATTAGGATTCAATTGTTTTTAACATTAACTTAGCTAGAATTCCAAAATTTTTAAAAATAAGGTCCTATATGAAAAAAACTACGTATAATTTCAGGCTGAAAGACTCTCTTGTTGGTCTTCAATTTCTTTTTGTTGCATTTGGTGCACTAGTTCTGGTTCCAATTCTGACTGGACTTGATCCAAATGTTGCATTATTTACAGCAGGTTTAGGAACATTAATATTCCAACTTGTAAATAAAAAGAATGTTCCTCCCATCTTTTTAGCTTCTTCTTTTGCATTTATTGCACCAATTTCTTATGGTGTTCAAACTTGGGGAATTGCTGGGACTATGTCAGGTCTTATTGCAGCTGGTATATTTTATGTATTATTATCATTTTTAATTAGAATAAGAGGTTCTGGATTTTTACATAAACTATTACCTGCAGTTGTAGTTGGACCTGTTATTATGAGTATTGGATTAATTCTTTCACCAGTTGCTGTTAATTTAGCAATGGGTAAATCAGGTGATGGTTCACTTATTCTCATTCCTCAAGAACAAGCTATGGTTATTTCAATGGTAGCTTTATTTGTAACTGTATTTGCTTCATTAATTGGAAAAGGGTTTTTAAAATTAATTCCAATTTTACTAGGAATAATTTCTGGTTATATTGTTGCATTATTTTATGGTTTAGTTGATTTCACAGTTGTTGCAAATGCAGCTTGGTTTGCTATGCCTTCATTTGTTGCACCTGAACTTAATTGGCATGCAATTATATTCATTTTACCAATTGCTATTGCTCCTGCAATTGAGCACATTGGTGATATGTTAGCTATTTCTAATGTTACAAAAGAAGATTATTTACAAAACCCAGGTTTAGAAAATACTCTTTTAGGTGATGGACTTGCTACTTGTGCTGCATCAGTTTTAGGTGGACCTCCTAATACTACATATTCAGAAGTAACAGGTGCTGTAACTCTAACAAAAGCATTTAATCCAGCAATTATGACTTGGGCAGCACTTTGTGCTATTGTTTTAGCATTTGTTGGAAAACTAGGTGGTTTATTAGCAACTATTCCAACTCCAGTAATGGGTGGAATTATGTTATTACTATTTGGTATGATTGCTTCTATTGGTATTTCAACTTTAGTTAAAGCAAACCCAGACTTATCTTGTCCTAGAAATATGGCAATTATTTCAATGATTTTAGTATTCTCAATTGGTGGAATGACTTTTAATTTTGGAGGAGTTGGTTTCTCTGGAATTGGACTTGGTGCAATTGTAGGAATTGTATTAAATCTAATTTTACCACAACCTAAATCAGACACAAAAGAGCTTTAGCTCTTTTGTGTATACCTATTTAACGACAAACTGACCCATCATACCTTTATCTTCATGTTCTAAAATATGACAGTGATACATAAATGGTGTTTTCTTATCTGCTTCTTTATCAAATTTCATTATTACTTTTGTCCATTCATTTGAAATTATTATAGTATCTTTCCATCCTTGATCTTCAAGTTTTGGTCTTTTACCATTATGTTTTAAGATTTGAAATGCTACTCCATGTATATGAAATGGATGAGGCATCATGTCTCCTTTTATTTTCCAAATTTCTATTTCACCTTTTTTAATGTGTTCATTAATATAATTCATATCCATAGTTTTTCCATTAATTTTAAACATATTACTTGAATTATTCTCATCATCCATTTCTAGTTCAAATTTTCTAGTTCTTTTTGCATCATTCTTTTTTAAATATTTAATATTGTTTAACTTATCAGGAAGTATTGTTGACGTAGTATTGTTTTTATCTACGTTTAATTCTAAAACTGTTTGTGTTTTAGTAAACCATTTCATAAAAAACATTTCATCTTCTTCATCTGCTGGTAAAAAATTTGCTAATAATTTCACAGACTTTTGATTACTTAGATCAATCATTATTTCATTTCTCTCCCCAGGTGACATTATAAGTTCACTTATTTCTATTGCTTTATTTAAAAAAGAACTTTCAGTTGCTATTTTAAAAAATTTAAGATTGTTTTTAAAAGTAAATTTATAAAATCTTGCATTTGAGGCATTTAATAGTCTTAGTCTTATCCATCCTTTAGGAACAGTTTTTTTTGCATTTAAAACTCCATTTACAACAATTGTATCTTCTCTTAATCCTTCCATCATGACTTCACCAGAAGCTTTGTATTTAGTCATCTTTCCATTTGTAAAACTTCTATCTTGGATAATTAAAGGAATATCATCAAGTCCATAAGTTTTAGGAATATTAAGATTTAAAGAGTTTTCATCTTCAATTATATATAAACCTGCAAGTCCAGAATGAACCTGCTCTGCAGTTTTTTCCATAATATGAGGATGATACCAAGAAAGTCCAGCTTCTTGTGTAATGTCTAAGTCTATTTTCTTAGACTTACCTGGTAAAATTATTGATTGTGGTCCACCATCAACATCTCCATTTACAAGTAATCCATGACCATGAACTGTAGTTTCTTCATTTATTTTATTAAAGAATGTAATATTTGTTTTATGGTTTTGATAAAGTTTAATTGTAGGTCCTAAATAAGTATCTGAAAAAGATAAAGTATTTGACTTGACTCCTTTTACAAATTCATGTAAAGAATTTTGAATACTTATTTTAATATCTTTGTTTATTTTACTATCAATTAAAATAGGTATTTTAAGCTCATTTTGTATCACTTTTGCTTGGAGATTTAATGGTCTTAAACTACTTACAACTAGACTTGATATACTTAATTTTACAAAATTTCTTCTTTTCATAATAATTCCTTTTTTTATTTAGATAAAATTAATAATATATTTAATAATATATTTAATTATATCTTAAATTCTTTGATCTATCAAATTAAATAGATTTTAAAATATTCATTGTTTTTGATCTTTATATATGGCTAAGCACATAAAACATCGGCGTTTTAAGCTAAAAAGTGCTATCCTTTTTCTTTAAAAAATACAGTTTATATATAAATAATACTTATAAAACAATTCTAATATCTATTTACAAATTTAAGAAGATATTTAGAAAATATACTAAAAACGAGATGTAAAATGAGATTACTACTAATATTTTTCCTATTTATTACTCTTTCAAATGCTAGTATTTCAATTGAAAATGCTTGGGAAAAAGTTCTTCAAGTTAATGAAGGGTTAAAAGCTTCAAATGCTGATGTTTTATATGCAGATGAAATGAATAAAGCTACAAGTTCATTCTATTTACCAGAGTTAAATTTAAATGCTTCTTATACTAGATTAGAAAAAGATATACAAATGTCTAATCCTCTTATTCCTCTTGTACCAACTTTACACGGTATTACTGCCAAATTAGGATTAGATAAGCCTGATCCTATGCCTAATAAAATTACACTACAAGAAAAAGATATATTTTCTTCATCTTTATCTTTATTGTGGCCAATCTATACTGGTGGAAAAATAGATGCAGCTAGTGATTTATTTAAAGCTAAAAAAGAAGAAGCACAAGCAAAAGATAAACTTAATAAAGATAAAGTTTTTTTAAAACTAGTTAAATCTTATTATGGTGTTTTATTAGCTCGCGAGTTATTAAATACAAGAGAAGAAGCTAGAAGTTCTTTAGAATTGCATTTAAATAATTCAAAGATTTTAAAATCTCAAGGGCAAATTGCAAGTATTGATTTATTAAATGCAAAAGTTAAATTAGATTCTGCAAAAATAGAAAATACTAAAGCAAAACATAAATATGAGATTACAAAACTTTCACTTCATAATCTACTTAATTCTAATGATTTACCGTCATCATCTTTATTTATTTCATCTAAAATTGAAAATAAAGAAGTTTATGAAAAACAAATGTTAGATTCATATTCAGCACTTGATATTATTAAAGCAAAACAAAAACAGGTTGATTCAAATATTTTGATTAAAAAATCGGAATATTTTCCAAAAATAGTAGCATTTGGAAATTATACTTTATATAAAGATGATTCAATTAACAGTGAAAGCAAAGCAGATTGGAATGCTGGAATTGCATTAAAGTTTAATTTACTTTCACGTAAGGGCAAATCAGAGAACTTAAAAGCTGCGAGAATTATGAAAAATAGATTAGAATATACTTTAAATCAAGCAAAAAGTGATTTATCTCTTTTAATTGAAAAAACATATAAAGAAATGCTTCAATTTAAAAGTGAGTATAAAGATTTAGATTCTTCTTTATCACTTGCAAATGAAAATTTAAGATTAAGAGCCTTGGCTTTTAAAGAAGGAATATCTACTTCAATTGAGGTAGTTGATGCTCAAACTTTTTTAACAGCTGCTAAAACAAAAAGATTAAATGCAATATACAATTATGTCAAAAAAGTTTCACAGCTTTGTGTTTTATCTGGGTCGCGTGAAATGTTTTTTAAATTACAGTCTAGTTCAATGGAGATCAAATGAATAAAATATTAATATTTATAATAGCTTTAATAGCTGCTATTATTTTGTGGGTAGGGACAACTTTTTACCAAGCATACCAACCAAAACCTTTAAATATTCAAGGTGAGATAGATGCTCAATCTTATAATATTTCTTCAAAAGTAGCAGGTAGAATTAGTAAAATAGCTGTTAAAAAAGGTGATATTGTTAAAAAAGGTGATTATATTTTCTCAATTAGATCTGATGAAGTAAAAGCTAAATTAAAACAAGCAATAGCTTCTAAAGATGTAGCCGAAGCTATTAAAAATAAAGCTGATAAAGGTGCAAGAGTTCAAGAAATAGCAGCTTCTAAAAGTCAATATAAGAAAGCACTAGTTGCAGAAAAACTTATGAGCACAACATATAAAAGAATCAAAAAATTATATGAAGAGGGTGTAATATCTCAACAAAAGCATGATGAAGTATATGCAAAACTTGAAGCTTCAAAATATACATCTTCTTCTGCAAAACAGCTATATCTAATGTCAAAAGTTGGAGCAAGAGTTGAAGATAAAAATGCAGCAAGAGCAAAAGAAGAAGTTTATGCTGGTAAAATTGATGAAGTAGAAGCTTATATAAAAGAGTTAGATATTTATTCTTTCCAAAAAGGCGAAGTTACTTCTGTTTTAATTCAAGAAGGAGAATTATCACCTAGTGGTTTTCCAATTGTTACTTTAACTGATATGAATAATTCTTGGGCTAAATTCACAATTAGAGAAGATTTACTGCCAAGCTTTAAAAAAGGCACTATTTTTAAAGTAAAAATTCCTGGTTTAGGAAATGATTCATATGAATATAAAGTAAGTTTTATATCTGTAATGGGAAACTTCGCAATTTGGAAAGCATCTCAAGCTGGAAAAGGTTTTGATATGAAAAGTTTTGAAGTTCATATGCATCCTATTAATAAAATTAAAGACTTAAGAGTTGGAATGAGTGTATTACTAGTATTATGATTAATGCATTAAAACTAGAATTAAAAGAGATTAAAAATTCATTTTATCTCTTTTCTTTACTTACTTGGATTCCATTGTTAAATTTTTTAGTAATTATAATGATTTTTCATGGAGGTACTGCTCAAAACTTAGCCATATCAATCGTTGATTATGACCAATCTGCGCTTTCAAGAAAAATAATACAGGATATTAATTCAACTTCAACATTACGAGTTAAATACATTCATCCAAATGTAAAAGAAGCAGCAAAAGATATATCTGCTAATAATATTTACGCAACTTTAGTTATTCCTAATCATTTTCAACAAGATGTATTATTAGATAAAAATCCAAAACTTACTGCTTTTATAAATGCTCAATATTTATTAATTGCTAAAATGGTGAAATCAACTTTATCTTCAACTTTAAGAGAAAGTTCAGTAAAAATAGACTTTTTAAATGCATTAAAAAATAAGGGTGCAGTTTTTCAGTCAAAATCTCTATCTTCTCCTATTAACATTCAAGTTACAGCTTTTTATAATACTAGCAAAAACTACTTTTTATTTTTAGTATCAGCTATTATTCCAAGTATTTGGCAAATATTTATAGCTATAGCAATTGTTGCTTCTATATCTCATACTTTTAAACAAAAAAAAGAAAAAGAGTTTTTTAAAGATGGAGTTATAAAAGGACTTATTGGAAAAACTTTACCATATACTTTAGTTTATTTAGCCTGGGGAATTGTATTTTTACTTTATATGTATGGATATGAATCCTGGGTATTTAAAGGATCAATACCGCTTACAATATTAGCTATGTTTTTAACAATATTAGCATATCAAGCAATATCTTTATCTTTCTTTTGCATAAGTTTTCATCCTCTTAGGGCTCTTAGTATGACAGCTTTATATACAGCACCAGCTTTAGCTTTTGTAGGAATTACTTTTCCAACTGAAAGTATGTCTGGTTTTGCTGTATTTTGGCATAACATATTACCAATTTCACATTATTTAAAAATACAGATTTTAGAATCATCAAGAGAAATAGATTTTTTACTTGTTTGGCCTATGTTTAAATCTTTATTATATTTTTTACCTATGTGGTTATTTGTTATATATAAACTTAGGAAAATCAAATGACTTTTTTAGAAGTATTTAAATTTGAGTTTAAGAATGTAATAAAAAATATTCCTATTCTTATGACATCAATTGGTGCAGTTATTCTGTATTCATTCTTTTATCCACAACCATATGTTAATGAAGTTGTTCAAACATTAAGAGTATCTGTAGTTGATTTAGATAAAAGTGATCTTTCAAGAAAACTAATATTCTCACTTAATTCAAGCCCTCAAATAGAAGTTTATAGACAAGATTTATCTTCATCTGATGCAAAAAAAGCCTTGTTAGAGAATAAAGTATCTGGACTTATTATAATTCCAGCTCATTTTAAAAAAGATGTACTTTTAAAAAAGAGTCCTACTATTGCTCTTGGAGCTGATGCTAACTATTTTCTAATTTATGGAAGTATAGTTGAGGGAGCTTTAAAAAGTATTTTAACACAAGCTGCTAGTATTAAAGTATCAAATTTGCTAATGAATAATATACCTTTAGAATCCGCAAAAGAATCATTTACATCTTTTTCTCTAAAATCTATATATTTATTTAATCCAGATATGTCTTATACTTATTATATCCTTCCTGCTGTTTTTATTCTTATATTGCAACAAACTATACTTATTGGTTTAGGAATGCTTGGAGCTTCTTATAATGAGAATAAATATAAAACTGACGCAGCTATTTGGATGAAAATATCTTCAAGAGTAATAATTTTTGCTTCTTTATTATTTATTAATACTTTATATTATTTTGGATTTACATTTGAGTTTTTTCATATACCTCATTTAGCTAATCTTACGGATATGATCACTTTAATGATTCCTTTTATTTTATCAACAGTTTTTTTAGGAATATTATTTGGAGCTCTTTTAAAAACTCAAGAATTAGTAACTCCTATTATTCTTTTTACCTCTTTGCCTATTATGTTTTCAGCAGGTTTTGTATGGCCAATAGAAGCGATACCTGAATTTATTACTTATTTGTCTTTATTTTTTCCCTGTACACCTGCTATTCAAGGATTTTTAAAACTTAATCAAATGGGAGCAGATTTTGATTCTGTATTAGTTCAATATGGTATTTTATGGCTTCAAGCTATTTTATATTTACTTTTAAGTATTTATGTTTTAAGAAAAAAAGATTATTATAATTAACATAATAATTAAAAAAAGTTATGTAAGATAGTTTCTATTTTACTCATGAAAATTAAAAATTAAAAATTAAATAAATAGTAATAATGCTTATGCTTTAATATAAAGACAGTAGTATATAAATAAATTATTAGATAAGAGGGTATTTATGAACAAACTAAAAGCTGAATTTATTCTGATTTATGTTGCATTTTCTTGGGGAATTGGTTTTCCACTTATGAAACTAGTACTTGATGAAAATGATACATTTACAATATTATGGTTACGTTTTGCTTTAGCAGCACTAGTATTTGCACCTTTTTTAATTAAATCAAAAGCTATGTTTAAAATAAAAACATTAGTACTTGGTTTAGTTTTAGGTGTTTTACTCTTTCTTACTTTTTCATTTTTTATAGTTGGATTAAACTATACATCAGCTTCAAATACTGGTTTCTTAGCAGGACTTGGTATTATTTTTGTACCTATTTTCTTATCAATTATTAAACAAAAACTTCCTAGTATAGATAGTAGTATAAGTGCTTTCTTGGGAATCACAGGAATCATAATAATTAGTGGTGTGAGTATGGGTGAAGTTAATAAGGGAGATATTCTTGTTATTATTGGAGCTATTACTAGTTCTATACACATAATTATTCTTGATCAATTTGTTAAAGAAGAAGATTGTATTCCTTTAACTTTTCTTCAATTATTAGTAATGGCTATTTTAGCAATGATAGTTGCATTTTATAATGATAACTTATTACCAAATGAATTTTCTTCAGATCTTTTACTTAGTATAGGAATCACAGCAATATTATCTACTGCAATAGCTTTTTGGTTACAAACCAAATATCAATCTCAAACAAGTGCAAATAGAGCAGTTCTTATTTTTAGTCTAGAACCAATATTTGCAGTATTTTTTGCATCTATATTATTAAATGAAAAAATCACAGTATCACTTTTTATTGGTGGTGGAATAATTGTATTAGCAATGATTTATCCTTTAATTCATTCTAAACTTCAAGTGAAAAATATTAGAATAAAGAATGAATAGACTATTTATATAAGTTTTTAAATAATCTATCACCAATTGTATTTATACTTAATGCTAAAATAATTAGTAAACAAGCAAAAATTTTAACAAATCCAATATTTTCATTAAAAAATACAAAAGATCCTAGTAAGCCAAAAATTGGTATTAATAGAGAAAATGGTGATACTAAAGATACATCATATTTATTCAATAAAGAGTTCCAAATCCAGTATCCAAATAAAGTAGTTGGGTATACTTGAAAAAATATCGATATAGCTGCTTTTAAATCTATATTATTTATAAAATTAATAAAAACCACATCTCCTTGTGTAATATATGCCAAAATAAACAAAGGAATAGGTGGAAATAGTGTTGAATAAATAAGAAATGAAAATGTATCTTTTGTATTTGCTTTTTTTACAATTATATTTAATATAGCCCAAGATAAAGAAGCTAAAATTACAAATAAGATACCTATTATTGTAACAGTTCCATCTGTTAAGGAAAGAACTAAAAGTATTCCTAAAATTGCTAAAACAAATGCTAAAATATTATGAGATTTTATTTGTTCATTTAAAATAAAATAAGACAAAATCACAGTAAAAAATACTCCTAATTGCAATACAATTGAGGCAACGCCTGCAGATACTCCAAAAAACATACCTAAATATAAAATTCCCCATAATCCTATACCAAAAAATAAACCATAAGAAATAACATAAATAAATGGAATATTTGGTTTTTTAATAAAAAATACTAAAGGAATTGAGCAAAGGGAAAACCTTAGACCTGCTAAAATAAACGGGTCTAAAGATAATAATCCCATTTTTATAAATGAAAAATTTACACCCCATAAAAAAGTAATAAATATTGTAAGAAATAAATCTTTATTTGTCATTATATTCTCCTTTTCCTATTATAATATCAAATATTATTTTTTAATTCTTTACTTTTTGTCTTTAATTCTATGTCTATTTGTTATAATTTTATATACAATTTGTGCTATTGTTATTCAAAAGTAGGGAAGGTTAAGACATGCATAAAAAAGAAACATCTTTAAATCATAGTAAAATTGCTAATGGAATGGTTAATTATATTAATACAAATATTGGTACAGATATTAATATAAATCAAATGGCAAGTGATTTTAATATAAGTAGATCTCATTTTCATCGTATTTTTAAAGAACAAATGGGTGAGAATATATACGAAAGTATAAAATCTATAAGATTACAAAAATCATCAAATTTATTAATTACTAATCAAAGTTCAACTATTTCTTCTATTTCTTTAATGTGTGGTTATTCTTCCTCTGCTTCTTTTATTAGAGCTTTTAAACAAAGATTTAATCAAACTCCAAAACAATGGAGAAAAGGTGGTTATAAAGAGTACTCAAATAAGATAATTTATGATTGTTCTGCTATATCTTTAATTGAAAAAGATTTTTTATCAATAGAGCCTAAAATTGTAAAAATAGAAAAACGTATTGCTTTTTATATAAGAGAAAAAGGATTAGGGCGAAATGCTAGCAAAACATGGCAAAAACTAAAAGCATGGGTTTATTCTAATAATATTAAAAACTATTCACAAGTTGGTATATATCATGATAATCCTATTATCACAAGATCTAAAGATTGTCATTATGTTGCAGCAATAATGTTAAAAAGTGAAGATATTATTGAAAACTCAAATTTGCCTTATTTTAATTTATATGATGGTTTATGTGCAGAATTTAATTTTGAAGGTCCTTATGATGATATATTAAAATTAATTCAATGGGTTTATCATTATTGGTTGCCTTCTAGTGGTTATGAAGCAACGACTATACCTTCATATATTAAGTTTGAGAAAAATGATTATTTTGATAATAGTAATTTATTTATTGCTAAATATTATTTACCTATAGTTTTTGCCTAAGAGATAAAAAGAATCAGGTTAATATTAAGTTAATATTCACATCATATAATTTCTAGTAAAGGAATTATATGAAAATCTTACTAATATTATTTTTATTTTCTAATCTGTTAAATGCTTTAAGCATAA
>JABSOL010000237.1 GCA_013215985.1 Campylobacteraceae bacterium | reverse complement strand
ATCTTTTCCAATATTTGATTCAAGATTATCAAGCATATTATTAATTTGTTTTTTTAATGTTTCTAAATTATTATTATTAGTATTTTGTGAAACTCTTGATGTTAAAAATCCATTTTTTACATCATTTACAATACTTGTAACATTTTCAATTAACTTTTCATCTTCTTTTATCATATTCTGTGTTTTGTATATATTTTCATTTACAAGCTGTGACATTTTTCCTATTTCATCATTACTTAATATCAACAATTTATTTACACTAGTATCTTCTTTATTTAAATATCTAAAGAAAGCTAATAAACCATCTTGAAATAAAACTATTGGTTTTATAATAATTGTATTAACATAATAAAACAAGATAATACCTATTAGAAATAGCATTAATAAAGATACTATAATAATATTATTTCTTAATTGATTTGGAACTAACATAACTTCTGCTTCATCAATTTCCGAAATAATCGCCCATTTAATATCTTTTGTTAATTCAATAGTAGAATAAGAGGATAAAACAAAGTTATTATTATAATCTTTAATAATATGAATTCCTGTTTTATTATTTAATGCATTTTTTACAGAATTATTAGAAACTGTACCCAAAGATGGATTTTCGAATGAAGCTTTAACACTATGGTTTTTTGGATCCAAATAACTATCACTTCTCATTAAATTATCATTACCAACTAAATAATCTTCTTGAGAACTTCCATAACCTTTTCTAAAATTCATTATTTTATTAATCTTATTTTGTGAGATTTGAAGCACTAATATTGCTTTAAATTTATTTCCAATTTTTACAGCAGTTCCAATAAAAATATTAGGCTCATTATTTGAAGCTTCATATCTTTTAGTATCAGAATAAGATACTTTAACTGTATTTTTAACTTTATTATATACTTCAGCTAAACCAGAATCTTTATACTTGCCTGTATTAAGATTTGTTCCATAATCCGACTCTTTTGCTTGAGTATATACAACTTGACCAGTATTTAAATCAATTAAAAAAACATCATAATAATCATATTCTTTTACAAATGTATTAAAATAATTGTCATAACTTTTTGTTAATTTTTTTATTTCTTCATTCATTATTGGGTATGAAGATTTATTCTTAATATCAAGTTTTTTATTTATATCTTCCAAATCTAAATAAAAATTATGTATTGTTTCACTTACAGCTAAAACATTAATATCTGCTTTGCTTTTTTTAAAGAAATTTTTTATATTTTCTTTTTTTGATTCATTAGAAGAAATTAATTTTATATAATTTTCATTTACTAATGCATTTTCAACCTTTATTACGGCGACAATACTTATTACAATAGCTAAAATAGTTAATGATATTAATGATACCATAGTTATTTTTACTCTTATTGACATATCTTTTATTTTCATAATCATCCTTATAAGGATTATTATAATGGTAAATAATAATTTTTTAGACATAAAATTATACTAAAGTTATATTTTAAGTTTTATAAATATTTAACAGTAATTAAGTAGCTTTAAAAGGAAACTAAACAAGTTAATAAAGTTATTTATTAATATTTTCTTTATTTATGTATAGAGAAGAAAAATAATAAAAAAGAATTAACAGAATATATTTTTATCTAGAATAGAAACAAAGCTTAAGATTAATCTTAAGCTTTGTACTTATTTATCACAAGCAGCTGTAAAAATAACATCTGTTGAAGAGTTTAAAGCAGTTTCAAGTGAATCTTGAACAACTCCAATAATAAAACCAATTGCAACAACTTGCATAGCTATATCATTTGAAATACCAAATAAACTACAAGCTAAAGGAATTAATAATAATGATCCTCCCGCAACACCAGAAGCTCCACAAGCAGCTAAAGCTGACACAAAACTTAACAATATAGCAGTTCCAATATCAATAGGAATTCCTAAAGTATTTACTGTTGCTAATGTTAATACAGTAATAGTAACAGCAGCTCCAGCCATATTAGTAGTAGCGCCTAAAGGAATTGAAACTGAATAAGTTTCTTCATGTAAGCCAAGTTTTTTACATAAGTTCATGTTAACTGGAATATTAGCAGCTGATGATCTTGTAAAAAATGCAGTAACTCCACTTTCTTTAATACAAATAAAGATTAAAGGAAAAGGATTCTTTTTTGTTTTAATAAATACAATAATTGGATTTATTACAAAAGCAATAAATAACATTGTACCAACTAAAACAGCTAATAACTTACTATATGATAATAATGACTCAAATCCAGTTTGAGCAAAAGTATTAGCAACAAGACCAAAAATACCAAATGGTGCAAGTCTAATAATAAATTTAACAATTTTTGTAATACCAGCTGAAACATCATTAAATAAATTTTTAGTTTCTTTTGAAGAATAATGCATAGCTACACCTAAAGCAATAGCCCATACTAGGATTCCAATAAAGTTACCAGTAACTAATGCATTAACTGGATTATCTACCATTTTAAATAAAACATCTTTTAATACAGCAATAACACTATCAGGTGGATTTAAATTAGCAGATGCAGCATCCATTAATATTAAATCAACTGGAAATAGAAAACTTACTGTAACAGCTGTTAAAGCAGCTAAAAATGTACCTATTAAATAAAGTTGAATAATTGGTTTTATATTTGTTTGAACTCCTACTTCTTTAGTAGCAATTGCAGTTGCTACTAAAACAAATACTAAAATAGGTGCAATAGCTTTTAATGCCCCTACAAATAAACTTCCTAAAATTGATACAGCTTCTGCTGCCTCTTTTGATATACTTCCCACAAGTACACCAAGTAAAATTCCTATAGAAATTTGTAAAACTAAATTTCCATTAAAGAATTTTGATACTAAAGTAGATTCTTTACTCATCGTAACCCTATATTTTTTATTTATCTACATATCTTAGAATTAGTTTCTAAATAATATAAACGCTCGATTGTAGCGAAATAAAATGAGAGTTTTATAAAAATATTTACTAATTTGAAAATATACAGAATAATTCTTTCTTTAAATAACTTTTTTACTTTTTTATGTAATAATTTCCAAAATAAAGGGGTTTTATGACATTTTTTTACTTAATCGATTTAATATTTGCAATTCTA
>JABSOL010000236.1 GCA_013215985.1 Campylobacteraceae bacterium | reverse complement strand
AATAAATTATTCATACATGCTTGCATATGCCAAACAACCGAATATTTTTGATTCAAAATCAATCATCAAAACAACACTGTTGCCATAGCTTGATATCGCCACCAAAAAAAACCATAAAGAAACTTTATATCAATATAGAACCAAAGATGCATTGCTAGAATGGACCACATCTATTAATACAATACAAGATGATTTAAAAAACAACAATCACGACTCTTTGCTTGTATTGTTTGATGAATATTTAGAGGTTGTAAATAAAATTGGAAAAGTTGTTATTTCTATCCGTGAGGATGAAGAAAAAGAGATGGTTCATGTCTCACTCATCCAAAAAATTCTAAAGAGTGGAGTGGTAACTGAAATCAGGACACATTTTTTCTAATCTCTAAGCAGCCATTTCATTTTGTAACATAAAATTAATTTCTTCAAATTTAGCAGGAGATAAATTACCTAAATAACTATGTGATCTTGTTCTATTATAATAAACTTCAATATATTCAAATATCTCTGCTTTAGCTTGTTTTTTAGTATAAAAGTAGGTTTGGTATACAAGATTACTTTTTAACGTTTTAAAGAAGCTCTCGGCTACTGCATTATCCCAACAGTTGCCACGTTAAAAAACACTTAAAAACATTAAGTTTATGTTAAAACTTTTATATATTTTCTATTATTATACTTTTCATTGTTTTTGTATAATGAATGAGCAATTATAATTATTTTTCTCATAACTGCAATTTGTGCCACTGTTGTATGTTTTCCTCTCTGTTTTAGATTTTCATAAAATTTTTTGAATTCTTCATTAAATCTTACTGCTGATAATACTGCCATAAATAAAGTTGCTCTACATAGTTTTGAACCAGCTTTTGAAATTTTTGCTTTACTATGTATTGAAGTGCCTGAATTTTTACTAATTGGATCTAATCCTGCAAGGGATACAATCTCTTTTTGATTTGTATTTGGATATTTGATAAAATGATGAAGTAATACAATTGCTGAAATATCTCCTACTCCTTGAATTGTTATAATATTTGTAAAAGATTTATTTAAATCTTTATCTTTTTTTATTAATTTTTTCATAGTCTCTATCCTTTTATCTATTTTTAAATTTAGTGATTTAATTTCTTTATTTATGTTTTTTACAACAAGGCTATTTAAGTTTTTTGTACTTGCTGCTTCTAAATGATTCTTATACTGAGTTCTTAGTTTTAATAGAAACTTATACTAAGATATAAGCTCATGAAGCTCTTCTACTACAATATTTACAATAGGAACTCTTATCTCTTCATCTAAAGCAGTAACTATCATTTTTGATAACATAACTGCATCTTGTATATCTGATTTATTTCTTTGTCCTATTGCTTTTGTAAAATTTGCACTTTTTTTAGGATTTACAATAAAACATCTGATATTATTTTTACTACAGAAAGTTTTTAATAGATGTGAGTAATTAGCTGTTGGTTCAAATACTAAAACTAAATTACTAATATCTTTTTTATAAAGTTTTTTTAACTTCTCAAACAAAGATTTTATTGATTTAATGTCATTTTTAATTTGAATATTTGATTTATTTATTGGAATATAAATGTCAATAGTTGCTTTACTTATGTCTAATCCGATAGAATACATAATTGATCCTTTAATATAAATATTAAAGAGTTCGCTAGGGTAGGAGTAAAATCCTACCTGATAATTGTTATACTAATTTAGACTCGTAAATACGAACTAGTTATTAACTGTTCTTGTTGCCACTCAAATTTAAAATATAACTATCTAACTGTTGGTCATGCTAATTATTTTTTATAATTGCATCATTTCCTTTTTCGATATATTATATTTAAGAACTCTATGAAAATATGTTATCACATTTCCAATATTTTATTATACGAATTACCTTTTCTACTCATACTTTGAACTATACCATGCTTTTGTAATAAATCCTTATGACTATAGGATGCATATTGACTTCCTCTATCTGTATGCCATATCAAACCAACTGGTGGATTCCTTTTTCCTATTGCCATAGTTAATGCGTCATTAACTAAAGACACCTTCATATTATCATCCATAGACCAAACAACAATTTTTCTTGAATATAAATCAATAACTGTTGCTAAGTAAAGCCAACCTTCACCTGTGTGAATATAGGTAATATCACCAACATATTTGGTATCAGGTTCAGATGCATAGAAATCTCTATTAATTACATTTGGAGCAATTGGAAAATTATGATTAGAATCAGTTGTATTTTTATATCTTCTTTTTATTTTGACTTTTAGATGTAAGTCTTTCATTATAATAGATATACGTTTTCTTGAAATAATTACCCCATATAATTCTACTAGCTTATCTCGTATAGGACGTGTACCGTAGTTCTTTCTACCAAATATAAAGATTGATTTAATCAGTTCATTTAATTGATTATCAACTTTTTTAACAACACAACCAGCGCTTACCCAATGGTAGTATCCAGACCTATTAACCTTTATTACTTTACACATTCGTACTACACTGAAACTCTGATTATTTTCATATATCCAAGCATACCTTATAGAGTTTCTTTTGCAAAGTATGCTGTTGCTTTTTTTAATATATCACGCTCTTCTTTTGCTATCTTTAATTCACGACGTAAGCGTTTATTCTCTTCATCCAAAGATTCAGAAGAAGAGCCTATATTTATACTTTTGATTGGAATATTATGTGCTTTTTTATAGGTACTAACCCAACTATACAATGACTTTTCATTTATGTCTAAATCTTGTGCTACTTTTACAACACTTTCATTATTCTTGATTATTAACTGCACAGTTGAATCTTTAAATTCTTTACTATATTTACTTTTTTTCATGTGTAACCCTTATTCATTTATTTTAACTCAGAATTGTTTAGCCCCATACTTAGCTCTTCTATGTCCTGTATGATGAAATCTAAGATGAGTATATAGATCTCCACCTTGAAGTTTATCTTGCTTTATAAACTCGTAAATCCTCACATGGGAACTATCGGACATCTTTACCAGTTTTAATCTTTCTGATATATGTTCTGGAGACCAATCTTTTTGAATATATTTTGTAATAACTTTTTTCAATCTAAAGTTCATTTTTTTATTAGATTTTCTTGATGCATA
>JABSOL010000235.1 GCA_013215985.1 Campylobacteraceae bacterium | reverse complement strand
AAATGTAGAAGATGCAATTCGTGATATTAGTAAACATGAAGGAAAACTTGATTTAATGCCAATTCCTTTTAATAAAAAAATTGATATTTTATTATCAAAATATTCTAAATTACAGTTAAGTAAATCTACAAATAATTTTGTAATATTTTTCAATTTAATTAATGGAGATAAAAGATTAGAAAATAAAGATGTCAGAATTGCTTTAAATCAAGCCTTAGATCAAGAAAATTTAGTAAACTTTGTATATAAAAAAGAGGGTAGTATATCGCCTTTTACAGCTTCTATTAATTATGATATAGTAAAAAAAATAGCAAAAGAGAACTCTTATAAAGAAAAAAAGTTCTCACAAAATGAAATTAAAAAACTATTAGATAATTTAGAATTAAAAGTATTTACACAAGATAGATTTATGTTTTTATGGAAAGTAATAGAATTCCAGTTAAAAAAATATAATGTAAAATTAATATATACAATTACAAATTCTGAAAAAGATATTTATAATCAATTATTAAAAACATCTTCAAGAAAAAATACTAAAGAATGGGATATGTTAATTTGGGGAGATGATGATTGGTATTATGGTGATCCTTGGACAGTATTTTTTATATATGAAATTAATTCTGTTTGGTCTACTATAAAAGAAGATAATTTAATGAAAGAGTATATCAAAGAGTATTTTACAGCTAAAAGAGGCACAACAAGTTATGAAAATATTACAAAAAAGATATTATTTCGTGCTAAATCAATGGCTTACACACTAAGAGTTCCATCTCCTAATAAAGTTATGGCTTTAAATAAAGAAGTGATTTTTAAGCCATATATGGGAGCTATGTTACCATTATGGAATATAGATATTACGAAAGACCATTGGTCTATTAGAAAAAAAAGAAAATACCCCCAGAATTTAGAACAAGCAATAAAAGTAAAGAGGTAACATGAAAATTATAAGCCAAATGAATATAAAATCAAAATTAGTTACACTTTTTTTGATTTTATGCCTTACTATTGCAGTTTTAGGTTATTCTGCAATTAATATTAGTGAAAATAATAAAGAGAAAATAAAAGATATACATAAAAAAACTCAAATTGTTCTTATTAATCAAGATAAAATCATTACTCCTTTATATAAAATAAGAGAATTATCACAAAGTCTTGTTATGGCTCCTAATAAACAAAGAAGACTTACTATTACTTTACAACTTGATTATGAAATAAAAACCTTAAATAAAAACTTTAGAAGATATTCATCAAATGAAGAAATTAAAACTATGTGGAAAACATATAAAATATTAATTAAAAGAACTAGGAAGTATTTAGATAATGGCTTTGAAGAGGGTGCATATGTAAATGTTACTACTTTAAGTAGAGAACATTTTTCTTCTTTAATTGAGAAACTTTTATCAAATCAAAGTACATCTTTAAATAAAGTAAGCCAATCTTATGATAATGCAGTAAATGAATCAAAAGATATAAAAGTAAAAATCTTAATTTATATATTATTGATTCTTTCACTTGCTAGTATTTCAGGATGGTTAGTTTCTAATAATATCCTTAATTCTATTAAAATTGTTCAAAATGGTTTAAATGATTTTTTTGATTATCTAAATAATAAAAAAGAAGAAGTTCAAAAAATCAATACAGATACTTCTGATGAATTTGCACAAATGGCAAATACTATTAATTCAAATGTCGCAAATATTGCATTAGATATGGAGAAGAATAAAGAATTAATCCAAAATGCAACTAAAGTATTAGAAGAAATTAAAGGTGGAAATTTAAAACCAAGACTTAGTAAAGAGACTAATAATACTTCTTTAAATGAATTAAAACTTATGATGAATGATATGATTGATAATTTAGAAGTACAAATTTCAAATGAGATATCACAAAGACTAGAGCAAGAACAGATATTAATACAACAAAGTAAACTAGCAGCGATGGGTGAAATGATTGGAAATATTGCACACCAATGGAGACAACCAATTGCTCAAATTGCAGCTATTAATATGAATATGAAAGTTACATATAAATTTAATAAATTCACAAAAGAATATTTAGATAAGAAACTAGACGAATCAAATAAATTAACTAACTATATGTCACAAACAATAAGTGATTTTCAGAACTTTTTTAATCCTCAAGGTGAAAAAGAAGACTTTTCAATTAAAAAAACATGTGAAGAAGCTTACTTTATTCTTAACTCATCTTTACAATATCATGAAATAGAAGTTGAGTTTAATATTATTGAAGATAATACAGTATTAGGTTTTAAAAATGAATATGCTCAAGTTATTTTAAATATTTTATCAAATGCAAAAGATATATTAATTGAGAGAAAAATTAAAAACCCTAAAATTAAAATAGAAATAAAAACAGGTAATAATTTTGCAATTATAAAAATAAAAGATAATGCAGGTGGTATTAGTGATGAAATCATAGATAAAGTATTTGATCCATATTTCACTACAAAACATAAATCACAAGGAACAGGTATCGGACTTTATATGTCTAAAAATATAATTGAACGTAATATGAAAGGTTTTATTAATGTTAAAAATGATGAAGAGGGTGCTGTTTTTACTGTAAAAGTTCTTAAATAATATTAAAAAGTTTATTTGTTTATTAATTAAAAGTAAGATTAATTTATTTTAAATATTTACTATGACAAGTCCTAAGACTTAATCTAAATTAGATTAGGTCTAGAGCTTTTTCATCAAAAAAGTATGTTTTATGAGCTGTTTTACATAAAATATTCTTATCTGCTAATTCTTTAAATAATTTTATTAATGTAGGTTTTGAGATTGAAATTTGATTCATAATATCTGAGTATGAAGTTATT
>JABSOL010000234.1 GCA_013215985.1 Campylobacteraceae bacterium | reverse complement strand
AGATCATCCATTTCTTCGTGTGTGTCACACTTGATTTGGATGGGAATTATAGGGTAAAGTGCTTTGGATGTCAAGGGGTAAAACATAAATGTAGCTTAAATTATAAAATTCTTTATTTTATTTGCTAAATTATAATACTTTGCATAATTGTGCATATAATTTGTATAATTGTGTATATTTAAAAAAATGTGTTTTAGTATAATAAAAAAAATAGAGTTAAGTTGGATAAGTATGAAAAAAGAGATTATAATAAAAGCAAATAACATATCAAAAGAAGATGGTCTATTTGATACAAACTTAGAAAAAGTAAAAATATATAAAACATCATATTATGATCAAAAATCATTATTTATTTACGACTTATGTTTAATACTTGTATTGCAAGGTAAAAAAATTGGACATTTAGGATCGAATACACTTACTTATGATTGTAAAAATTATTTAGTAGTTCCAACGACTCTACCTTTGGAGTGTGAAACATATGCAACAGAAGAAGAGCCATTTATATGTTTAATTATATCTATTGATAAAAAAGTAATGTATGAAATTCTTGATTTAGTAAAAAGAAAAGAAATAGAAACTGATAATACACATTCACTTGGTATATTCTCAGATAAATTAACTGATGATATTGAAGATTTAATACTTAAATTACTTAAAACTTTAGATTCAAAAGAAGAATCTAAAATTTTGGGAGAATCAATTTTACGAGAACTTTATTATAGAATTGTTGTAGGTGAGAATTCATCTTTTTTATATAAAATGTTTTTAAATTCAAATCATGAAGCAAAGATTGCTAATGCTTTAAAAAATATTCATGATAATTATTCACATCACTTAGATATTCCAACATTAGCTCGTAATGTAGATATGAGTGTTTCTTCATTTCATACATATTTTAAAAAGATAACTTCACATACACCTTTACAATATATTAAAAAGATTAGATTAAATAAAGCACATAATTTATTATCTAAATTAAATTATCAAGTAAATGATACAGCTTATGAAGTAGGTTATGAAAACGTATCTTTATTTTCACGAGAGTTTAAATCTTATTTTTTATATCCCCCAAAAGAAGCCAAAGCTTCTTTTAGGAAGAAGAATTAGTTCATAGACATTGTTAATATTTTAGAAACTTTATCTAATGTTACATTTCCTTTTTCACCTATAGCAGTATATCCATGCTCTTCTAAGGCTTTTGTAACTCTTGAAATAACTACATCTTGTGCATCAATTTCATAATCAGATAATTTGATTGAAATTCCAACTGATGTAATCATTTTTTCAATTGCTACAATTACTGCTTCATTATCATTTGTAATTCCAAATACTTTTTCACCCATTTGTGAAATCTTTTCACCTTTATCATCCATCATTACTCTTAATAAATGAGGTAAAACAACAGCTAATGATTTAGCATGGTCAAGCCCATAAAATGCAGTTAATTCATGACCAATTAAGTGAGTTGACCAATCTTGTGGAACACCATTACCAATTTGGAAGTTTAATGCTTGATTAGCAATATACATTAAGTTTTCTTGCCATTTTAAAGTTCTTCTATCTTCCCAAGTTTTAGCTAATTGAGCTAATCCTCTAAATAATGTTTCAGCATATCCATCATTTACTAATGAAGATGTTGGGTAAGTAATATATTGCTCAGATGTATGCATAAATGCATCAACTAAACCATTTGCTAATTGTGTATCACTTAATGTTCCTAAAACACTTGGATCCATAATTGCAAACTGTGGGTATGAAAAGTTTGAGAAATACATTCTTTTTTCATCTGTTTCTCTTTTAGATACTACAGTTAAGTTATTTGATTCACTTCCAGTTGCAGCTAGAGTTAAAACAACACCTAAAGGTAAAGCAGCTTCTACTTCAGCACTTCCATCTAAGAAATCCCATGCATCACCATCATATTTAGCAGCAGCTACTAAATATTTACAGCCATCAATTACTGAACCACCACCAACAGCAAGTACAAAATCAATTTTTTCTGATTTTACAATTTCTAATGCTTTATTCATTGTTTCAATACTTGGATTTACTTCAACACCTGAAAATTCAACAAATGTATGATTTTCTAAAGCTTTGATAACTTGATCATATACACCATTTTTTTTGATTGACCCACCACCATAAACTAGTAGTACTTTTTGATCTTTAGCTATTAAAGTAGATAAAGCAGATATTTTTCCTAAACCAAATTCAATGGCTGTAGGATTATGATATGAAAATTCCATATTATTCCTTTGTTTTTTTATGTTTGTATTATAAAACATACTTCGATTTTTGGGAATATCTAAATATAGAAATATTATGCACTTTTCTACAAATACTTAATTATTAAGAATAATGCTAAAATGTAAAAAAAATTAAGGTTTAAAATGAAAAAGATTTTACTTGCAGCATCTTTATTAATATCAACTGTGTTTGCTGATATTAAATTAAATGAAGTTCCAGAAGAAGTATTATTAGAAAAAGACTTAGGTGGATTAATATCTGGAGAAAAATTCTCGACTACTATCATAAAAGAAAAAGTATATTTATTCTTTTATATAGATCCAGATGTAAAAGATTTAAATAATGAGTTCACAGAATTTATAAAAGCAAAAAAATATGATAGATCAAAATATAATTCAATTGTAGTAATCAATTTAGATGCAACTTGGATTCCAAATTTTGCTATTGAAAGTGGTTTAGAGAAAAAACAGAAAAACTTTCCACATACTATATATGTAAAAGATAATAAAAAAGTTTTTGTAAATAAATGGAATTTAAAAGATGACGATTACAATGTTTTACTTTTTAATAATTATTAACTTAATTCGTTCTGGTTCGTTTTAAATTTTGATTTAAATTTAAAATATATAAGAAAATATAGACAAAGTGAATAATTAAATAAATGACTAAAACAATTTTTAGCTTGATTAAAATCAATTTTGGTCTAAATCACAATTAAAACAAGAATATTGAAAATGATTAATAATACTAAAAAAATAATGAAATTGTCAAATTAGTATCGAAAATAAGATTTCATTAAAATTCTCATTTTGTGAAAAGGTAATATCTTGGCTAACCTTGTTAAAGCAGAAAGTTTTCTTCCCGCTTTTTTACAGAGGTTAGTGAC
>JABSOL010000233.1 GCA_013215985.1 Campylobacteraceae bacterium | reverse complement strand
CATTACATATGACTTACTGAAAAGCAATTTTTGGTATCACAAAACCTTAGAAACAGCTAATTAAAGTTTTTATATAAATCAGACTGTTATTGCATGTATGAAATTATAGAATTTATTTAAAATAAGATTATATTATTAACCTTAAAATATTAAGAATTAAAAAGACATTTAAACTCTTACATATCATATTTTTAACAAGTCAATATATCTTATCTTTTAGGTATAATAGTTTCTAAAATTAACAGGAAAACAAATTATGAAAAATAAAATTATTATGACTATAGTTGGCGTATCATTATTTACAGGATGTCTGAATACTTATGATATTAGTCCTAGTTATGACAAAATAGATAAAACTGTAACTATTAATAATACGAAATTTGAAAATGTAATACAAGTTAGAAATAAATATATAGGTATGGGTCAAAAAGGTAATTCACGAACCAATATCCAGTATTACAAGTTAGATAATAGAGAATGCAAAACTATTCAGTATAGATATTCAAAAGCAGGAACAAAAACATATTTTACTAGTTCTGCATATGATAGAATCATAAATAAATATAAAGGTGGTTCTTGTATTGTAACAAAGATAGCTAATCTTAAATTATTATCTTGTAAGTTTGGTAATTATGGAGTTGAGCAAAATTTCATTACAACTGATTCAAATAATAAATGGGGATATAGTAGTATTCAAGGATTGTATTTGAGCCCTAAATGTTTTACAAAAGTTAAAAATGATTTGATTAGTGAAGCAAAAAAAGACAAAGTAGAAGTTAAAACAATTACCAAAGAAATTAAGTAATAATAAGTATGAATAAATATATATTTAAAAGAATGAATAAAAAATAATCTTATTGAAATAGCACTCAAAGAGTGCTATTTTTATTTTGATAATTTAACTTTTGCTGCCATTGTCATAGCAAGATTTTTAGCTGTGATAGAAGATACATTATCTTTATCAGCATTTGTATTTTTTGGATTAGAAGCATCAATATACTCACCTGAATCTAATAACCATTCAGATAATTGAGCACCCTCAGTAACAGAGTTACCATTAATTACTAACTGGAACCAAGAAGTAAATCTTTCAGTTAATTGTTGTAATTCTAATGCAGAATCATTTTCATTTCCTACATTTTTAAGATGATTAATAGAATCTCTTAAACCAGCAGATACAGCTGCAATTGTATAAGGAGTATACTCATAACTTGCATCTACATATGTACCAATTTTTTTATCAAACATATTTTTATCAATAGAAATCATTAAAGCTCTAGCTTCTGATCTATATTTATCATCTTTAGTAGCTAAGAATGCTGAAGTTAAACCTCTAACAACTGCAAATTGAGTACCTAAATCTAAACCTTTTGAAGTTTTAGTTTTTAAATCATAAGATTTTGCATATAAACCATTTGAAGTTTTTAGTTTAGAAATAATAAAATCAGCTTGAGTTTTAATTATTGATAAAGCTTCTTTACCTTGTTTGCTCTCTAAAGATTTAGCACCTTCAGCTGAACCATATCCAACAGGTAATGCATCAATTGATCTTTGGAAAATTCTTAAAGCTTCTATAGAATAAGCTGCATCATAAGTAGTTACCATTGAACCTTTTTTTCCATTATAAGTATCAACTAGAGTTCCTGCATTTTTATCAAAGTGAATAGTAGAAATATTCTCAAACATTAAGTTTTGAACATTTGCTGCAACTGAGAATGCATCATCAGCTTTAATATCATTTGATCTTTTAGAATCAAGATTTACTTTTGGAGCAGATTTAAAAGGAGAACCATCAAATACACTTAAAAAAGCTGGGTTTTGATTAAGATTTGCAACTCTTTGATCTGAATATGCATAAAACTCTGATACAGGCCATAATACTTGCCAAGTATCTCTAAGGCTTGATTTACCATCTGTAACTTTAAGTCTTTTAACAGATTTAACTCCATTTTTTTTACCTTCTGTTACAGCTACTCTATGTGCAAACCAAATTGGTTTACTAGCATCATATGAAGGAGTAAATTTAGATCCTAATTTTTTACCGTTATAAGCTAATTTTTCTTGCATATAAAGAATTCGCTCCCAAGCTAGTTCAGTTAAAATTGCACCATTTACACCATCAGCAGAAGATACACCTAAAGCATGAATACCATCGTGGTCCATTTTAGAGTTTGTAGCTTCAACTTCTTCATCATTTTCAATAATATGCATTCCACCTAAAAAATCTTGTGCCCACATAGTATCTTTTAATAAAGCAGCTCCAAAAGCAGCTGGATTAAATGTTTTATCCATTCCAGATTCGCTCCAAGCTAAAGATTTATAATCTCTTAAATAAGCAGGAACATTAGTTTTAACAGTAACTTCTTTACCATTTTTAAGAACAACAACTTCATCATTATTTACAACAGTAGTATCAGGTTTTTTAGCAAATACTGGCATACCTGAAATATAAGGTAAAGCAGTTGGGTGCATATTTAAAGGAATAATAGAAACATCATTTCCAGTTACTTTTGCAAATAAAGTAAATCTTTTAGCAAAAGAAGCCATTGTTCCACCTCTTTTAGCATTTAATAATCCATTTACTAAATGTGGTCCCATTTTTGATTGGTAATTTAATGCATACATAGCTTCTTCTGAATACTCATAAGATTCAATACCAGCTGTATAATCAAATTGTGTTGGTTTGTTAATAACATTTGGATCTAAAGTATCTAAATCTAATCCAAGACCTTCAACCATTGGTTCACCTGAAAGCTCAAATTCAGAATAAGCAAGCATAACACCAGCTGTATTGAAAGTTTTATCTAGTACTTTAGTTTTTGTGCTTTTATAAGAATCATTTGCTAACATCGATGATGCTATTAATGATACTGCAAAAGACAACTTTATTAATTTTTTCATTTAATATCCTCGTTTAAATTTGAATTAATTTTAAAACAATTAAACTTAAATATAAATAAAAATGATACTAATTATCATTAGATTCTAATATGTAATACTTTCTTTCCCCAATAAATCTTCCTTTATGTGTTTTATAAGTATTTAGTACAGGTTTTAATGTGCTTATTTCATAAGAAGATTTATTATTTCTATAATATAAAGCAGTACTAATGTAATATTTATCAAATACTTTTTTATCTTAAGATGTTTTTAATATTTCAACTGAACGATTA
>JABSOL010000232.1 GCA_013215985.1 Campylobacteraceae bacterium | reverse complement strand
AGACCTAGAAAGATTCTTGAGTATAAAACTCGAAATGAGATATTTTTTAATAATTTACAAAGAAAATTATCAGCATAATTTAAAAAGTAGTGTTGCACTTCTAAGTTGAATGGGCGAACAATTACTATTTACTTAGACTTTTTTATAGTAAATTATAGTTTAGATTCTAAACATAGTTAAGTGTATTTTGTTGGATTTAAAATTGTAAATAAAAAGATTGGGATTGTATTTTAAGTAGTATATTAACGCATACTTAGAAATTAATCTAAATATGCATTAACGCATCTAAGACTCGAATTATATCATATCTTTCTTATAATTATATTAATTCTTATTATTTTTTAAATATTTAATTAAATTAACATGACCATTAAATGCGTCTACTAATATTTCTTCCTCAAAATCTTTAAATGCTTCAAAATTCCTAATGATTGTTTTTCTTTCTTCTGTTAGTGATTTATGATTTAACGAAAAAGTATTAATTGTAGATTCTGCTTTATCATTATTAGCTATTATATCTCCAAATTCTGCAAAAGAAAAGGATTCATTTACATCCTTATCTATTGGATTAATAATATTTTTATAATCTTCTTTTGTTAAAGGTAAACTATCTTTTATATAAGAACAGTGATTACTTGAATTACAAGATACCAGTAAATTACTATATTCAAAACTTAGTTCAGGATATAGTTTTCTAGTTTTAAAATGATCAATATTAGATTTGTTTTTATCTGAACTTATTTTCTTTTCACAATATATACACATAAGATCTTGCTCTGATGACAATATATGTTCTCTTAGGTCTGATCTAATATCACTGATTTGTGACCAAGAATCAGGTTGTTTAGGATTTTTTATTACTTTTTTCTTTTTTGTAAAAAAAGAAGGTTCAATTTTATTTACTTGAATCATTCTTTTCTCTTTTTAATATTTCTAGTTTTAATAATCCAAAATCTATTTTATCATTTTGCATCATTTTTTCTAATTTATCTAATTCTATTTTAAAAGATTCACTTGAATATTTATTTTTTAATATTAAGTTCTTAACTTTGTCATATTGATACTCTACTTCTATGTCTCTAAGTTCATTAACTCCCATAATATCAGTAAGGGCTTTATTAACTTCCATTCCATATGCATCAGGAGAATAAGCTTTAATAGTGTTATTCTCTTTAATAAGAACTCTTAGGCGCTCATTTGGAGTAGAGGCTACTATTTGAGGAGAATGGGTTGCAATAATAATTTGATTATTATTAGATTTTGCAAAATTCTTATATATTTTAATTACTCTATTTTGCCAAGAAGGATGAAGTGAAATTTCTGGTTCATCAATTAAGATAACAGAATCTTTTATATCAGCTACAAATAGATAAAATATTTTATTTAATAATTCTTTTTCTCCTGTAGATAAAGAACTTATGTGTATTTTTTTACCCTCATTATTTTCAAAAAAGATGTTTTTATCACGATCAAGTTTAGAGAATTTTATTTGAATATTTAAACCATCAAAAATTTGATCAAGAATTGTTCTTACTTTATTATATGCTTCTTTTGCAGATAATTCTTTTTCAAATATCTGTTCTTCTATATATCTTATTATTTCTTCTTCAATTTCATTTTTACTATCTTTTGCTTCAATATAATAAGTATTTTTAAAATATAAAGCTAGGGGAATATCAGGTGTATTAATTTTAATTTTATCTTTTATTTCTGTTAATCTATATTGAAATACTTCCATAATATATTCAAATAAACTTGTTTTTCCACTTCCATTTATACCTGCAAGTACAATTAAATCTAAAACTTTATTATTATGGTCTAAAAAACTAATATCAAAGTTTTTTAATACTTTATATTGATCTATATGTATGCTTTCTATTTTCATAAAAATAAGTCCTTGGTATTAATAATTTTATTTTTTTATTATATCAAATAATAGTAAATAAACCACAAATAAAAGATTCATAAATTGAATTTAATCCTCCCTTATTTATTTTTTAATAATACTATTTCGCTACACTTCGCCTTTAATTAGGAGAATAAATGTTCACAAATGTTATACAACCTAGGTTTTCAGAAACTGATGCTCTAGGACATATCAATAATAATACTTATGGTATTTGGTTTGAAGCTGCAAGAGAATCTATATACAAAATATTTATTCCAGATTTAGATGCAAAAAAGTTTAATTTAATTATGGCTCATTGTTCTTATGACTTTTTAGCTGAAGTATTTTTTGGAAAAGAAGTAATAATTAAAACTATAGTTGAAAAAATAGGAAATTCATCATTTAATTTAGCACATGCTGTTTACCAAGATGGTCACTTATGTACTACAAGTAAAAGTGTAATGATACATTTTAACCATCAGAAAAAGAAATCAGTAATAATTCCTGAGCATATTAGAGAAGAGTTAGAAAAGAATATATATACTCATTCTTGGCCTGTTAAACTTCAAGATTTAAATACTTAACATTACAAAATAACACTTAGTAATTATTATAGTTTTTGATACACTATAATAAAGACTAGGAGTTTTAATGTTTACAAATATAATTCATCCAAGATTTTCAGAAACAGATGCCTTAGGTCATATTAATAATAATACTTATGGTATTTGGTTCGAAGCTGCTAGAGATAATATATATAAAATATTTATTCCTGATATGAGAGTTGAAAACTGGAATTTAATAATGGCACATTCTTCTTATGACTTTTTGTCAGAAGTTCATTATGGAAAAGATGTAATTATAAAAACAGCTGTAGAGAAAATTGGTAACTCATCTTTCCATTTAACACATGCTGTTTATCAAAACAATCATTTATGTACTACAAGTAAAAGCATCATGATCCATTTTGATCATGATAAGAAAAAGTCAGTACTTATTCCTCAAAATATAAGAGAAGAGCTTGAAAGGCATTTATATAGCGATCACTGGCCTATAAAAGAAAAAATTTTATAAAAATAAAGCTAGAAAAAATCCTATTAAAAAATAGTTAAATATTTGTATAAATGCTTTCATGATTTATCCTTTTCTTTATCTTAACTATAAAGCTAAACTTTTTTAATAAAAATATAGATTTATAGGATTTTCTTAAGATAAGTTCTTTATTTAATAAAGCTTATCGTACTTTAATTTGTAGTCAACATTTAATTTATATGTTGAATTTGCTTTCAATTTCATAGTATATTTATAAG
>JABSOL010000231.1 GCA_013215985.1 Campylobacteraceae bacterium | reverse complement strand
TTTAAATGAAGAAAAATACCATTTATTATTTAATCATAGTAATGATGCTTTTTTGATTTCTAAGTTATCTTCCAATAAAGCTAAAATAATTAACTTTAACAAAACAGCTTTAAAAGTTACATTTTTTAATGAAGATGAAATATTAGAAAAAGACTTTTTTGATTTATTCTTTGAATTAGAATATAAAGATTTATTAAAAGATAATAATATTTCAAAAACGCTTAAGTTGAAAACTAAATATAATGAAATAAAAACTATTGAATTAAATGCAGTTATTTATATAAATGAAAAAGAAAAACTTTTATTTGCTTCTTTAAGAGATATTACTGAAAGAACTTTACTAAAAGATGAAAAGAACAAACAAGAAAAGATATTAATTCAAAAATCTAAAATGGCTGCTATGGGCGAAATGATTGGTAATATTGCACATCAATGGAGACAACCTTTATCTCAAGTATCAGGTTTATTTTTTGATATAGAGTCTGCTTATGATTATAAAGAACTTGATAAAAAGTATTTACATAATAGAGTGGAAGAAGCTAATAATCTAATTGAGTACATGTCAAAAACTATTGATGATTTTAGAAACTTTTTTAATCCTAATTCAAAAAAAGAATTATTTTCAATGATTAACTCTGTAAATAACTCAATTAATATTGTTAAATCCACTTTAGACTTTCATAATATTAAAATATCTTTTGTATATGACAGAGATGTAGATATATCTGGATATAAGAATGAATATTCTCAAGCTATATTAAATATTATTACAAATGCAAAAGATATATTAATTGAAAGATCAATAAAAAATCCTGAAATTACTATTACTTTATTAGAAAATGATAACTTACAAATTGAAGATAATGCTGGTGGTGTTGATGAAAAGATAATTGATAAAATATTTGACCCATATTTTACTACTAAGTTTGAATATGGAACAGGGATTGGTTTATATATGACAAAACTAATTATTGAAAATAAAATGAATGGATTAATAAATATTAAAAATTCTTACAAGGGAGCAGTTTTTACAATTAAAATTTAAGAGTATAAATAAAAAAATACCTAAAAAAGTTATTTTTAAAAGCTTTATTATATTTTTTAGGATAAAATCTATAATATATATAAAAGGAGATAAGATGCCATTATTAGATTCATTTAGAGTTGACCATACAATTATGCCAGCACCTGCTGTAAGAGTTGCCAAAACAATGAAATCACCATCAGGAGATATTATTACTGTTTATGATTTAAGATTTTGTATACCTAATAAAAGTATATTAAGTGAAAAAGGAATTCATACTTTAGAACACCTTTTTGCTGGTTTTATTAGAAAACATTTAAATACTAAAAATGTTGAGATTATTGATGTCTCACCTATGGGCTGTAGAACAGGTTTTTATATGAGTTTAATAGGCTCACCAAGTGAAAAAACTGTTGCATCTGCTTGGAAAAATTCTATGAAGAATATATTAGAAGTAAAATCTCAAGATGATATTCCAGAACTTAATCTTTATCAATGTGGAACATGTGAAATGCACTCATTAAATGAAGCAAAAGAAATTGCTGAAGATATTTTGTCTCACGATATATCTGTTATGTCAAATAAAGAATTATTTTTAAGCGAAGAAAAAATGAAAAAATTAGGAATATAAATTAATAAATGAATGACTTTATAATAACACAAGACGGATCAAATACTTTATACTCAAAAAAGTATAATCAACATTTTCATGATGTTGATACAGGAGCTATAAAAGAGTCCTTAACAAAACATGTTATACCAGCACTTGAAATAAAGAAAGATTCTAAGACTTTGCGTATCTTAGATATTTGTTTTGGTATTGGTTATAACACTTTCTCAACAATATATTATGCCAAAAAGAATAATTTAAATATTAAATTTGAGTTTTATTCTCCTGAATTTGATGAAGAACTAATTAAATCTTTATCAACATTTTCTTTTCCAAAAGAATTTGATGATATTAAAGAAATTATTCAAGAAATAGCTCTTAATCAAAAGTATAAAGATGATAATTTAGAAATTATAGTTCATATTGGAGACGCTAGAGAATATATTAAAAATCTTAATAATATAGATATTGTATATCAAGATGCTTTTTCTGCTGAAGTCAATAAAGAACTTTGGACTGTTGAATATTTTAAAGATATATATAATGCATGTAATCAAGATGCAGTTCTAACTACTTATTCAGTTTCAACTCCAATACGTTTATCTTTATATGAAGCAGGATTTTTTATATATGAAATTAAACCTGTGAAAAAGAAACAGACATTAGCTTTTAAACATTTAAAAGAAATTGATGCAAAATATATTGATATGGAATTAAAGAAAACAAGAAATAAAGAGGCTAGAGCCCTTTATGATAATAAATAAGTAAATTGTCTTAGTAAAGGATTTAATCCTCTACTAGGCTATCTAGTACGTAACGCTGTAGGTCTTTTTTAACAATTTCTTCTTTCATAGCTTTTTGAAAGATTTCTTCTACTTTATTTTTATATTCATTATATTCAAAATATGGAAAGTGTAAAATCCAAGCTTCTAATATAACTTTTTCAGCCATCTTTTCTTGTAACCATACTTTAAAAAAATTAAAAAAAACAAATACTGTCGCTGTAAATATAGCCGAGACTACAATTGAAGCATGTGTATCTAAAGTTGCAAGTGATTTGTGAGTTAAGTACGCAACTGGAGTACCTATTGCCATAATGTAGAATAGATAAACAAGATATGTTCTAGATATTTTTAATCTATATCCTAGTTTAATATTATCAACATCAAGACCTTCATTAAATCTAGAATTTGCTACTAATAAATCTTTGAATAATACAGGTTGTTTTGATTTAGTAAAACAATAATTTAATATTTTATCTAACAAATTAATTCCTTATATTTAAGTAGAGTATTCTATCTTATTTTTAATAAGGAAATGTTTATATGAATCAACTTAATAACAATATTGTAATTTATTATATGTGATTTATGAAGACTAGAACATAAAAATTCTAATAATAGATAAAAAATAGAAAGTTCCTAAAAAAAGGGCAAAAAAAAAGCTTATATAAAAAACAACTAAGTTGAATTTCATATAAGCTTTGTAAAATTACTTAAATCTGGCAACGGCCTACGTTTCCGTCAAGGGGACCCTGCAGTATTATCAGCGATGAAGAGCTTGACTACC
>JABSOL010000230.1 GCA_013215985.1 Campylobacteraceae bacterium | reverse complement strand
GGAAAAAGTGTCATTGACATTAACTTTAATTGTCAATGACATTCATCCCAATTGTCAATGACATTTGACTCATTGACATTTCAAAATCGTGTCAATGAAATGGTTCGAAACTTTAGAGGTGATTTAAAATTTGCGCGCAGAAATGGAGCGCACGCGAAAATATGGAAAACATAGTCAAAGATGCATACTATTGTGTGTTATATACAGAATGCGCTCCATTTCTGCGCGCAGGTCACTGACAGTGATTTTAGTTCAGGGAATATCGATTTTTCCTGTCAATATCAAAAAAGTGATCATTTAAGCTGGGTGTCAACAAGAATTTTTGCAATGTCATTGACATCACTTGTGAATGTCAATGACATTTGCCAAATGTCAATGACATTTGGTCAGCAATAATTCGGCACTTTAATATGTACGAGCAAACACACACACACGCACGCACGCACACTCACTTTCATTTTTATGTATAACAAGAATCAAAAAAAATATATAATTTAGGATTAAATATTGGAAGAGAGGACATATTAAAGTTATTAAGGGGGAAATAGAATTTCAATAAATAAAAGAATAACTTAGAAATAAAAAATATATTACAAAAGATTAAGTCATTTAATATTATGGATTGAAAGTACTAATTAAACATAGTTCAAAAGTAAAATAATCCATAATTTTTTCATTCTTTATAAAATAAAAAGCTTAATGAGTTCTTTTTTCTAAATTCTCAAAAGCTTTTTTATAAGCAACAGCCTGGTTATGATCTAGAGTTAAAGTCATAGGCAAATCTTTTAAGAATTCCATAATTAGCTCGATATTATCGTTTGCAGCATGTGCTCTCACTAATGCTGTACTTGCTTTTTTTTCTGCACTCATTGTTCTGTCCTTTAATATTAGTTTATATAACACTTAGATTATATTTAAATAAAACTTAAATATAGTAAGTAAATTATATAAATATGTTGATTTTTAGTATATTATCAATATTTCTACTGTATATATTATGAAACTATATGCATATACTTTTACCACCAAGTTACAAAAAAGCTTTGTGTTTTATTATCTTCTTTATTTATTAACCAAATAAGAGGTGATTTTTTAAGATTTAAATAAAAATCTATCTCATTAATTATTTCATCAAAACTAGACCAGGTATTATTTGTATTAGAATCACTTACCCAATCAAACCTATCAGGCATAAAGTACTCTAAAGACCTATAGTTCTTTTGGTTTACAAAGTCTTCTCGTTTAATGTAAAAACCACTTATACAAGAGTTATCAATTATAGGTATTGTTTTACCTAATAAGTCTAAAGGAACATAGATTTTTCCTTTAAAACAGATCTTTTGTTCAAAAGAGTTTATATCTATATCTTCTAAGTACGCTAGCGTTTCTTTTTTATATAAAAGTGGAAGTTGTTTATTTTTTAATTTGGCAAGTTTTTTTACAAAAGTATCATTTGCATTTGGGCCAACATATCTATCTATTTCATTTAGAAAAGAATCATCATATAAATAAAACTTATATACATGTTCAATATGTATATACTTTTCTTCTTTTTTATCATAAATTATAAAATCTAATTCACCAAAAGTATGTTTGTTATTTATAATTTGTATATTGTTTTTTATTAAATTATAGTTCTTTGATTGATTTATATAAAATTCAAAGAAACGCTCTACCCTTCTTCCTAATGGAAAGTCTTGATTAATATTTAATTTTGAAAAATCAAATTCGTTTATTTCGTTTATATCTAAGTCAAACTGATTAAGTCCATTCATCTCTTTAAATAAAGCTGATGTATTCATAAAGCCTAAAAATTGTGTTTTTAAATTATTCATTTGATATAATACACAAAATAAAATAAATATAAAGAGTTGATTTTATAGGCTATACTTGTTCTGAACTTTAAAAATTAGCTATAATTTTAAAAGATTTAAATTAAAATTAATTGTCATAAATTAGAATTTATAATAGTCCTAGTAAAAAAAAATAAATAAGATTACATAAAATAAAGGAAAAATATGAAAGTAGATATAAATAAATACATACATCATTTAGAAAAAGTATGCTCAGATTACTGTCTAAATGCTTCTGATGTTTACAATATTTTAATAAGTAAAAATGATGAAAACTTTCCACTTACATTTGAAACAGTTAAATACAAAGTATTAAAAGATGTGAATATAAATATATTAAAAAATATATTTACGATTGAAGAGTTAAAAAGTATTTTAGAAGATACAAAACTAAAAAGAATTAAAAATGAAGAAATAAGAGAATTCATAAATACTCTTAAGTAGAAGTTTCATCAAAACATTAAGTAATAAATATTAAAAGTGTATTTATGAAATTCAGTTACCACTCCAGACAAGCAGTTATAAAAATGTGGTTAGCAGAAAGATTACAAGGTTTAAACTCTCAAGTAAAGACTATCTAACAAATTGTTATGACTGTGGATTTTGTTCAAAATAAACAAACTTCACAGTCGAGTTAAGATTCTCTTATAAAAATTAACTTTTTTTATAAAAGAATCTTAAAATCAAAAATAGATTTTCTAAAATTTATATATCTACAACAATCTCTCTTTTAACACAATTAATTTCATCTTCTAAATTCTATTTTTTTATTACTTCATGAAATGATTTTATAGTTTTCTTAGTATCTCATTTTCTTTTTTATAAGTCGCCGATTAAAATGATATATGAAGTTAATTTAGGCTCTAATTTCAAGCTGTTGAATAGTAAAAAATAGCTTATGTTAAAGTAATAATTTTAGTTAGTTTGGGGAACAAGTTAATTGTTCAAAGTCTATATCTACCATAGAATGGTACTTTTAGAGCTTAGGTATGCCGATACAGACCCTACTGTATCAGCTATCTAGGGATAGTGGGACGGCCAATTTTATGAAAAATCGTGTTTTTTAGGAACAATTTGGGAACAGTAAATATCTCTAATAATTACTTGAGATATCATCCTAAAGTACTAAGTATTTAAATAGATAATATCCTGATAATTTAAAAGAAATTACTTTATAATATACAAAATCAACTGACAAAATAATACATTAAAATTATATCTTTAAACTAACATTGATTTCTTAAAATAAGTTATTAATTTAATTGAAAAAATACTATATATATTCATATTTCACATAAAATACCTAATTTGTGGGATTATACACAAGTATAAATATAACATTATGTAGATTCACATTAGAAGTGTAACGTTTAAGAAGTTAAGATAGTAAGGTTAGTTGATATACAATTAAAGCTTATTATCCTGGCAGATAAATGGAGCAT
>JABSOL010000229.1 GCA_013215985.1 Campylobacteraceae bacterium | reverse complement strand
TATCTTATAATTTATAAAAAGATTTAAAATGAAAAAATTATTTATAATAAGACACTCAAAAGCTGAAGATATAAATGAAAGTATTGATGATTTTGATAGAGAACTAACGCAAAAAGGTATTGATAATACTAAAATAATAGCTAAGTATTTAAAAAATAAGAATATAAAACTTGATTATATATTAACAAGTCAAGCTACAAGAACAATGCAAACTTCAACTATTATTGCAAAAGAATTATCATTTAAGAAAAATTTAAATCCTAATCAATATATTTATGAACCATATGTTAATGCAATCATAGAAACAATGAATTATATACATGATTCAAATGATACAGTGTTTTTAGTAGGTCATAATCCTGGAGTTTCTGCTTTAGCTTATATGTTATGTGATTCAAGAGAAAACATGAATACATCTTCTATTATTGAGATTGAGTTTAATACTGATTCATGGGTAGAAGTTGCTAAAAATAATTCTACTTTTATATCTTATACAAAAGTAGAAAATATTATTCTTTAAGCTTCTTGCATTTGTTTAATTAAAGCTTCTAGTTCGTCTTCACTAACTAAATCATCATTAGCATCACCATCAAGGTGTTTTGCTGATGGTGCTATGTTATATTTGCTTGCATCTATATTATTATGTTCACAGACTGCATTTACAACTCTTTCGATTTTTTGTCTATGTAAATCTTGATGTTGTATTAAACCATATGAATCAGATAATAAAGATTCGATTTTTTTACTTTCATGTAAAGGTAAATTCAGATTTTCTAAAATTGTAGAAATTGATTCTAAATTATCATATATTTCAACAGCATTTTTCTCTGATTCTTTAATAACTTCACATAATTGTGTAATTAAATTTTCATATTTCATAAGATACCTTTTCTTTGTATATAGAAAAGTTTATCTTATTTTTCCTTAATTAATATGTAAGTAATAAATAACTTAATGAATTAATTCTGAAATTACTTCTGTAGCATAAGAACCTTTTGGTAAAAAGAATTGTAATTCAAACCAATTTTTATCTTCTTTATAATTAGATTCTATATCAGTTGGGAAAACCCAAGAAAATCTTCTTGCTCCATCTTCACCAGTACTTTCATCAAAGTTTTGTTCATAATTTAAAGCTAAACCTTCTGCTCTTTTAACTCTTTTTCCAGCTAATAAACCAGTTGCAACTCTATCTTTTAGATTAAATTTTTCAGCTTCAACAGTCATATCTTCTACATAGAAAATCTTTCCAAAAGGATAATGTGACATTAAATCACCTTGTAATAATTTAAAGGGATGGGCTTGTTTTTTCATATTTTTTACAATATCAAGTGGTAAATTAACTTTTTCAAAAATTTCTTTTGGTTCAAAAGCAGAAATTAATTTTGATAATTCTATTCTAGATGATAGCCAAGAATTGAATAAAAAACTTTGATATGCATTTACATACATTTGTTTTAAATTTCTTCTTTTTTCAGTTCTAGTTCCATCAATAATTTCTTTACCTTTGATGTAATTATCTCCATCATTTCCAAATCTTTGGAATCCAAAATAATTAGGAATACCATTTTGTGCAATTGTTTTTAATACTTGCTCAATTTTACGACCTTCAGGAACTGTAACTCTTTTAAGTCTAATGAAAAAGTTATTACCTTTTAAATGCCCTACCTTGATTTTGTTATTATGGTAAGTTGTACCTAAAATCTTAATATTTTTATGTTCAAAAGATTTTAACTTTTCTTCATATTGTTTATGTACAGAAATACTTTGAATAGTTAAAGCATTTTTATCTTTAAGTCCAGCATACCCAATATCTCTTGGACGACAACCTAAAAAGTTAGCTAAAATTTCAATAGCATCCCATGTTGCTAAATCTTTTTTTCTAATTTTAATAACTAAATGTTCACCCTCACCTGAGAATTCATATAATGGAACTTCTGTAACACAGAAATCGTCTTTGTTTTGTTTAAATAATACGTCAATTTTTGAGTGATTTAAATAAAATTGTTTTGTCAAATTTTTTCCTTAAAAGTGGTGCTTAGAACATAAGCATTTAAATTCGCCTTCTACAGCTTTTGCAAATGTGTTTAAATTAATTTTATGTTTTTTTGCTATTTTTTTAATAATTTTTTCATTTTTTTGCGAATATGTAAATAATATTTCATACTCTTCTCCAGAACATGCCTGTTCTTTTGGAATATTATATAAAAATTCAAAGTCTATTTTATTAGCTTTACTTAGTCTTTCTAATTCAAAAAATAAACCATCTGAAATATCTAAAGCAGAATTAATATAAGGTGCTACTTCATAAAAGAATTCAGCTCTTAGTTTAGGTTTAATAAATTTTGATTTTGATGAAACTTTTCCGCCTTTTTGTAATGTTTCTAAATCTTCTTTACAAGTTCCTAAAGAACCTGTATAACAAATAAGGTCATTAAGTTTTGTACCTGTTCTATATATAGCATTTTCTGTATGTGAAATAATTGTAATAGATATATCTAATTTATCATTAGCAATAGTATCTCCACCAATTATTTTAATATTATATTTTTTAGCAACTTTTTTAAAACCACTTGCTAATTCTTCTAAATCATTAAATGAAAAACTTTTTGGAATTGCTACTGAAAGTAAAGCATACTTAGGAATTGCATTCATTACAATTGCATCTGAGATATTTACAAGCATAGCTTTTGCTGCAATTTGTTTTAGCGAAAACCATTCTCTTTTAAAATGTACATTTTCAAAAAATGCATCCATTGAGTATACATCTTTTCCAATTACAGCAGCATCATCGCCTATAAATCTATCTTGTTTGTTATTTTTAACAAATTCGTTAATAAAAAAATCTTCTTTGTTCATGTGTAATAATATCATAAAAATACATTTTCTGTTTATTTTCTTAAAAATAATGTTTGTATTAAATTTATCATCTGTTATTTTAATTATTTATTGTATAATTCCACAAATTATTTTAAGGAAAAAACTATATGCCAAAAATTCATAAATACGTAGATATCGATACAATCGAGAGAGAAGCTAAAAAAGATTTAATTGACAGACATTCACCATTCATTCACTGTAATGATACTGCAATCGCAGGAGAAATGTTTCAAGTAACTGTTAAAATGGGTAACGAATTTACTCATCCAGATGATTTTGATCATTATATTGAAAGTATTACATTATTCAATGGTGATACAATGTTAGCTAAAACTCAATTTGTACCTGGTACTTTAGGTAATGAAAAATCTCATGCTGAAGTTACATTTAACATCAGAGCAACTGGTAAAAAATTAAACCTTGTAGCTCACGGTTACTGTACTAAACACGG
>JABSOL010000228.1 GCA_013215985.1 Campylobacteraceae bacterium | reverse complement strand
ATAATTTGTCGCGTGTCGAGTTTGAGCCCCTCCCCCTCCAAGTACGCGGTTCATTGCAATCGAGCACTTCCATGGTTCCACCCCATCCACCGAGTGTTGTGTATTTGCATTAGAAACTGTTCTAAAAGATTTAGAGAATAAAAATATTGATATAAAAGTTAAGCTAGGAGATATTTCAATTGCCCAATATAACCTTTAAAAACTTATGAATTATTGAAAAAATAACTTTATTACAATATGTATAAATCAAGATAAATTTTTTTTCAAGCCTCTAAAGAAGAAATAGAATCTAATTTCATTATTCAATTTATCTTAAGTTATTTAAGTAAAAAGGTAATACAGTGGATGAAAGTTTTACCTTTTGATAAACATATTTACTTGTGTCACGGAAGCCCTAGAAGTGATTTACTAATATTAAAGACTTAGTACTTGTTTTAAAATTAAAACTTTTATCTGCTAATAATTCTAAAGTCATAATATATGCTCATAGTCACACAAGAAGGGTAATTAAATTATCAAATGATACATTAATAATAAATCTAGGTTCTGTTGGCCTAGAAGCTTATATTGATGATGTACCTAAACATTATGTACAAGATTTTACTCCTGATACTTCTTCAATATTAAAAATAAATAATAAGGCCGAATATATAGAAGAGTTAATAAGAGTAAAATATGATTATGAAAAAGCTGCTAAAAAAGCCTCAAAAGAAAATATTAAAGATTGGGCTCATTTCTTAAAAATAGGAAAAACAAATTACTAAATTAGTCAAAAAATTAGAATATTTTTTGTGCTATATTATTTTTATATAATTTAACACAAAACTTTAAATACAAAATCATTTTTTAATGAACAAAGATAGATAAATACCAGTGGCAATTAGTAAAGCACCTATAATATGGTAAAAATCAAAACTCTCACCTAAGAAAATATAAGCTAAAAAAGATCCAAATAGAGGCATTAAATGAGTAAACTGTCCTGTTTTAGCAGCTCCAATTTCATCTACTCCTATATTCCAAAAAAAGTATGAAAGAATTGAAGTGAAAAATGAAATATAAAGAAAAAAATACCAGTAGTTTTGAATTTGTTTTAGTTCTTGTTCGAAAGAATAACCTTGATATAAATATAAAGGCAGTAAAAAGATAAAACCTAGAACTACAATTGATACAAAAAACTCATAAAACCTAAACTCTTTTGGTTTGAATTTTAGTAAAAGAGAATAAAAGGTCCAGCATAAAGAAGATAATAAAATATATAAATCCCCTGAATGTGATTTTAAATCTAAGATATTTAAAAGATTTCCCTTTAATACTAAAAAAGCCACACCAAAAGTAGAAATTATAATTCCTAGAACTTGTATTTTAAGTATTTTAGTTTTGTAAAAAACATAAGAAAAAAATAGAATCATTAAAGGGGTAGTTGAATTAATTAATAAAGCATTCGTAACAGATGTACTTTTTAAAGCAGAATATACAATAGTATTAAATAAAGTTATTCCTAATAGTGCTAAAGCAGACATAATAAAAATATTTTCTTTTGTGACTCTTATAATTTTTTTTACATTTACAAAAAATAGTGTGGGGAATATAAATAATAATACAAAAAACCATCTGAAAAAAGCTAACTCAATTGATTCAACATTTGTATTTAAGTATTTTCCAATAATAAAATTACCTGACCAAAAAAGTACACATAAAACTAAAGATACGTATACTTTTTTTAAAGACATTTATTTAATATCGTTAATTAATAAAATATCTACTAAATCATCTTTTTTAATATCACTAGAGTTTTCATCTTGCATTAGTAAAGCAGGGCTTTGTAATAGATTTGTTAAAATAGCTGATGTTCCAGCTTTTTTACCTTCAAAATCAATTTTATATTCAGCATCTTCATATTTTACATTACATGCTGTAAATATTGTTTTTTTCATTTTCATTTTGTAATCTTGATTTATTCTAGCTTTTACAAAAGGTAAAGTTTTTTGTGATCCAGAAAGTTTGTAAATTAAAGGTAAAACATATAAAATTGCACAAACAGTAGAAGAGTAAGCAAATCCAGGTAGGGCAATAATTAGTTTATTATCTTTTTTAGCTACTAAAATGTGCATTCCTGGTTTAACAGTTACACCGTGGAATAATACTTCAGCTTGTAGTTTGTCTTTTATTACATCTTGCACAAAATCGTAATCACCAACAGATACTCCACCTGTAGTTACTAAAATATCAGCTTTTTGCAAACCTTCAGTCATTAGTTTTGTAATAGAGTTTATGTCATCTTTTACTATTCCCATTTGCAAAGTTTGAGCACCAGCTTTTTTACACAAAGCTTCAATAGTTAAATGATTTGAAGATCTAATTTGAGAAGCATTTGTTTGTTTTTCACCTAAATCTAAGATTTCACTACCAGTACAGGCAATTGCAACTATAGGAAGGGAATAAACCATAACTTGTGAAATATTTAAAGAAGCTAAAACTCCAATTTCTGCAAATCCAATAATTGAACCTTTTTTTATTAAAACTTCATCTTTTCTGTAATTTTCTCCAATATCTCTTTTTGCAAAGTTTAAAGGAACTTTAGAAATGATTTTAATTTCATCATTTATTACTTCAACATTTTCAATTGGAATTAGTGTATCTGAACCTTCAGGCATAAGTGAACCTGTAAAAGTTTTAATACATAGGCCTTCTTCTACTTTAGATGAAGTAACTTCACCAGCTGGGTTTTTATCAATTATTTTTAAAAAAGTTTTTTCTTGGTCCGTAAATCTAATAGCGTAACCATCCATAGCAGAAGTAGGTAATTCTGGACTATTATGGTCAGCTGTAATATCGTGAGCTAATACTCTGTTTAGAGCATTAGATATAAAAAGTTTTTCGTTTGTATTATTGTTTAAGTCTAAATCATTCATGATTTTTATAGACTTTTCGTAAGTTATAAAATTTCTCATTAATCTCTCCATTTAATTAATGAAGATATTAACACATTATTATTGTTAGATTTATTAAGAATTACTATTTTTAAGTATATACTCTTTATATTAACTTGCAGTATTGTAAGAAACACCAGCATCTTTTGCCACAGAATATACAGTAATTTTATCATTCATTAATCTCATCATATTAATACTGTTTTCTATTTTCTTTTTTGCCGCATCTTGTCTAGTTTTTGTAGCTTTTTTAGTAGCTTTTGTTTTCTTAACTGTTTTACTTTTGTATGCTTTTTCTTCTTCTACATGCAATTTCTTGTATAAATCACCTTGACCTTGTTCTTTACATAATTCTTGTAATATTTTTAGCTCTTTTAGGCTTATTGTTATTCTAATCACTTATCCTTTAAAATCAGATTTGCATTATAACAATA